>DASRQW010000018.1 GCA_035696245.1 Longimicrobiaceae bacterium
AGACGAAGTGCACCACGGGGAAGCTCATGGCTGCCTCACCTCTATCGACATCTCCGGGGGGTGCTCCAGTGTCTTGTGCACCGAGCAAAGCGTGGCCGCGCGCCCGGCCGCCGCGCGCCGCTCCGCCGGCAGCGACGGCCAGTCCACCAGCACGTCCATGTTGCCCACACGGTGCGGGTTCTCGGTGAACTTCCAGGTCACCTCCACCGCCAGGTCGTCGGCGGGGAGCTTGGCGTTGGTCGCCCAGGAGTGCAGGACCGAGAAGGTGCAGTTCGCCAGGCCGCTCGCCAGCATGTGATACGGCGAATACACCATCTCGGCCGAATCCGCCTCGATGGTCAGCGGCCCCGCTCCGCCTTCGATCCTCAGCCGCTCGTCCGAGATCAGGGTGATCTTCACGCGCTCTCCCCAGGTGTTCGTGTGGTCCCGCCCGCGCCACCTTTGTTCATCTCCCGAGTCCGGCGGCTGTGCTCACCTCGAAAATGCCGCCGTGTCGCAACTTCCGTGTCGGCAGATTGTTACACCGCCGGGTCCGCCTCGCTCCGCCGCGTCGCGTCTCGCGGGAAGATCACGGGAGATGAGGCGCCGCGCATCGGAACGGGGCGACGGGCGTCAGGGAGTGAACGACGGCGGATCGCTGGCCGGGAACGATTCCTCGCTCGCCTCGTCCACCAGGTCGTCGTAGTCGGGTTCGGCGCCGGTGGACGGTTTGCGCTCCGAATCGTCCGGGAGCTTTCGCGGGGCGTCCGTCGCTCCGGGCGCGCGGTCCGCATGTCCATCTCCGGCGCCGGCGGGTCTCCCGGGCTCCTGCTGCATCGCGCACTCCGCGGTTCGCGTGTGGTCAGCCCTTGATCAGCGATTCGGCGCCGTCGATCCACATCTCCGTGCCCGTGATGTGGTCCGACGCGTCGGAGACCAGGAAGAGCACCAGCTTGGCCACCTGCTCGGCCGTGCCGGGCGCGCGGCGCAGCGGCTTGTTGCCCTCCGGGAACTCCACCGGGATCACCACGTGCTCCAGGTCGCGCTTCTCGGTGTTGTCGTCGATCTCGGTGTCGATGGCGCCGGGGCAGATCACGTTGATGCGCACTTTGCTGGGAGCCAGCTCCAGCGCCATCATCTTGGTGAACGCCACCTGTGCCGCCTTGCTGCACGAGTACGCCGTCGCGCCCGTGTTGCTGAAGATGCGCGTGCCGTTCACCGAGGCCGTGACCACGATGGCGCCACCCTGCTTCTTCAGGAACGGCACCGCGTACTTCACCGTCAGGAACGTGCCCTTCAGGTTGATGTCGAGCGTGCGGTCCCACTCGTCGGGCTCCAGCTCCTCGATGGGGGCCCACACGCCGTTGATGCCCGCGTTGGCGAACACGATGTCCAGCCGGCCCCACCGGTCGGTGGTCTCCTTCACGGCGCGCTGCATGTCGTCGGGCTTGGAGATGTCGGCCAGCACGGCCATGGCCTCGCCGTCCGCGTCCTTGATCTCCTGCACCGCCTTCTCCAGCTGCTCCGGGGTGCGGCCCAGGGCGGCGACCTTCGCGCCTTCCTTCGCCAGGAGCACCGCCGCCGCCTTCCCGATGCCGGATCCCGCGCCGCTGATCAGCGCCACCTTGCCCTCGAGCTGCATCGCTCCGCCCTCCCGTGCGTGGTTTGCTTCGGGCGCCGTTCGCGTCCGGTGCGCCGTCGTCCGAGATTTTCGTACCACGGGGGGGAACGGGCTGTCTATCTCGCGGCGGGCCGCTCCGGAGCCGGCCGGGCGGTACTGCTGCCCGTCCGTCTCCTACGCGGGGTCGGGGAGCCTCCTCCTCCGGCGGGCGATACTGCCTGCCCGCCTACGTCCGGGGTCTCCCCGCCCCGGCGGGAGCCCCGCGTGCCTCCATGCTCACGGACAAATCACGCCGCGCGCGTCTCCCGCCGTACATCTTCTTTTGGGTACGGCAGCCGAACGACAGCCGTCCTCCTTCCCCGTCTCCCGACATCACGCCAAGCCGATGCGCCTCATCCGTCGGGCGACGAGTAACCGTCAGCGCAACGGAAACGTCTCGACGGCTTCGTACCGGGGCGGACCTGCGCCCAGGCGGCTTCGGAAGAGCACGACGGAATCCACCCTCATCCGTGCGCGGAACGGCGGGATCGCGCGGAGCACGGCGGACACGTCCCGCGGCGGCTGTACGCGGCTGAGCGTGAGGTGAGGCGCGAACGGACGCGGCTCGGCTGCAAATCCCGCTCGGACGGCGGCTCGCTCCACCTCCGCGGCGAGCGCCCGCAGCGCGCAGGCGCCGCTCTCCACGCCCACCCACACCACCGACGCTCGCGCGGCACGCGGGAACGCACCCATCTGCCCGAAGCCCATCTCGAACGCAACAGCCAGGGGCGCCGCCCGCAACTCCGCGCGCAGCCTCTCCGCATCTTTGGGATCAGTGTCGCCGAGGAAGCGCAGCGTGAGGTGCCAGCTCGCCGGCGGCACTGCCCGCCCCGGCAGCCCTCGCTCCCCTACCGTCCCAGCGAGGTGATCCACAAGCCCCTGCCGCACCTCGTCAGAGATCGCCACGCCTACGAACAAACGCTCCACCTCGCCTCCTCTGCCTCCGACGAAAAAGCGCTGGTCACATCTCCCCCACCTGCTTGCGCCATGCCGCACGATCGAGCGATGGCGCCGCTACGCGTCTCCATGCCCCTCGGCGTATCGTGTAAGCGCAGTCGATGACGGATGGAGCGCGGTTCGGCCGAGCGAGTCGGATTCGGTCCACGATGCGCGAAGGGTGCCCGGCTGCGATAGCTGGGCACCCTTCGTCTGTCATATCACAGTATCATCCCGGCATCGACCGCAGTCGAAAGCGGGTCAATGGCGGTCGAGCACCGCCGGAGTCCTCGCGGGCGGTCAGCGGCCGCGGGAGACGCCCCACCAGTAGCAGCAGTCGCAGCGGCGGGTGGTGCTGCCCTTGCCCGCCAGCCAGCGAAGCGGCCGCAAGACGAGCGGCGTTGGAATGCGCGTGGTGGCGCGGGAGCAGCGAGGGCACTTGGACGAGCCCACGATGGGCGGGAGCGGGAACCGGCGCACGGGGCGAACTCCTGCGATGGGTCTGGACGGGGCTGGCGCGCGGCGGGAGCAGCGCGCGGGGGCAGGTACGCGGTAAGGCGGGGAAGACGGAGCTTGCCGGGCCGAGCCAAACGCGGGGGATCGTCGCTGCAACGTGTGGCAGGTGCAGTTGTGGCGGGTTCAATAATGATGCGGCCGCCTCGCCGCCAGCGCAAGCCTCGTCTCGTCCACACGCGGCGGTGCCGTAACGCGTGGGGACAGATGTTTCGCCCTGCCGTACGATCCACCTCGGCATGTCCGAATCCTCACGCTCACCGGCCGGATAGACCGCCATCCGCCCTGCTCGTCACGCGTTCGCTCGGCCGACTTGACGGCCTTCACGTCAGCGCGCTCGCGGCATCCGCCGGCATCGAGAGACGCGCATCTCCCGAAGCGAAGTGAAAGAGCGGATGTGAAAGGGGATGCGCTCGGCGCGCGGCGCATTATATTGCTGCTCTTCAATCAGCCCCGCTCCTCGACACACTCCTCGCCCACAGCTTCCGCGTGCCCGCCACCGGGCCACAGCATCCCCGCATTCGGCAAGCGACGCCGGGAAGATCCAGGCTCCCATGCGCCCTCTACGCCACGTTCTCTTCCGTTCCTTTGCGCTGGCCGCGCTCGCGCTGCTGCACGGCTGCGCCATCTTCCACGGCGCCCCGGATCCGTACGCCGCGCCGCGCGGACGGCGCTCGTCGCCCGCGCCCGCCGCGGAGCACCGGCACAGCGGCCCGCCACCCGTGGCCGTGTCGTCGCTGGTGATCCCCGTGCAGGGCGTCCGCGCGGAGCAGCTGCGCGACTCGTACGAGGACGGGCGCGAGGGGCACGTGCACCATGCCATCGACATCATGGCGCCGGGCGGCACGCCGGTGGTGGCCGCGGCGGACGGTGCGGTGCTCAAGCTGCGCACGGGCGGCATCGGCGGCATCACCGTCTACCAGGTGGGACCGGACGGGCGCACGCTCTTCTACTATGCGCACCTGCTGCGCTACGTGGCGGGACTGGCCGAAGGGCAGACGGTGAAGCGGGGGCAGATCATCGCCTACGTGGGCGACACGGGCAACGCCGGCAAGGGCAACTACCACCTGCACTTCTCCATCGGCTACCTGGCCGACCCGCGCCGGTGGTGGGAGAGCGAGAACGTCGATCCCTTCCCGCTGCTGGGCGGCACCGCCCCCCGCCGCACTACCGACGTGGGTGGCCGGTAGATAGAGATAGGATATGCGCGGCGGGCTAGCCGCCCCGCATCTTCGACTCTCGGCTCGTACGTCGCAACACGAGTACGCGAGCCGCCGAATCTGCTCCGCCCGACGGTGCCTGAGCCGCGCGGCTCTACCGATCGATCGTCTCGCATCTCCCGAACACCCATCCAGAACTGGAGGCTCCGCATGACGTCCGCTCCGCTCGCCCGCACGCTCGCGTGCGCCGCACTGCTCGCGCTGGGCGCCTGCGCGGGGTCGCGCATGGCCGCCGCCCCGCCCGCCGGCTCGCCCGCGCAGGAGATCACCGCGCTGCTCCAGACCTCTACCGAGGAGTGGAACCGGGGCAACCTGGAGGGCTTCCTGGTGCCGTACTCCGACGCGCCGGGCACCACGTTCGTGGGCAGCAGCGGGCTGGTGCGCGGGAAGGACGCCATCCGCGAGAAGTACCGCTCCAGCTACTTCCGCCCGAACGCGCCGCTCCCGGGCACGCTCTCTTTCCGCGACATCGAGGTGCGTCCGCTGGGCCCGCGGAACGCGCTGGCGGTGGGGCGCTGGATCGTGACCGACCGCGGCACCGGCGCGCAGAGCGGCACCGGCCTCTTCTCGCTCACGCTGGAGCTGACGCCCGCCGGCTGGCGCATCATCCACGACCACTCGTCCTGACGCATCTGCCGGGATCGAGACGGCGGGCAGGCGGATGACGGGCGACGTGACCTCTGCGGAAACGACGGGAGCCGGACCCATCCGAGGAGGACGAGTCCGGCTCCGTGTTCATCATCCACTGCGCTCCCGAAACCCGTCGGACGGTAGGTGTTCGCGAGATGCGTTACGTCCGATTCCTTCGGCGGATGCGATGAATCGCGATCGTGCGAGGGCGAACGATTCGGACTGCCTGGTGAACGGCTTGCGCTCCGTCGTCTGAAGAGCAGCCGGCCCCGCGGAGCTACCGCGCGAGGAACCGCCGCTCACGGATGTCCTTGACGCCGGACGCGACGCCGGCGCCCACCGCCACGCCGAAGACGAGCACGGTGCCTCCGCCGATGAGGGGGAGCACCGCGGCGACCGGCGAGGCGACGATGGCGGCGCCCAGGCCGGCCAGGAAGGGCACGGGCGCCTTCTGCACCGCGTCCACGAAGGCCAGCTTGCTGCGAACGAAGCCGCGCGACTGCGTATATCCGACGACCGCCGAGACGGCCGCCACCGCGGCGCCGATTCCGAAAGTGACGAGTTCGAACATGGGATGTGCTCCGGTTCTCGGGAACTGCGGTTGGAAACCCTGGCCGCTCTACGCAACCCGTCGCGCCGCGGTTTCACGGGTGCCGTACGAGAGCGGCGCGCGCGGCGGCCGAGCTCGTGAGGGCGGCTGCGGCGCGCCGGAATCCGCCCGGACGCAATCCGTCCCGCGTTGAAACGGGAAACGGCACGACGAATGCCAGATGCAAGCGATTTGCGTTTTTCAGCAGGAGCGGCGTGACCGGATTCGCAACCGGTTGGCGCGCAGGTTGTTGCAGCAGGGCGGCCATGCAGCCGCCGCACGGGCGGGCGGACCTCGCCCCGTTCCCCTCCAGATGCCCGGCATGCACGAATCCGCACAGTCGCCGCTGAACGACCCCGCCCGCGTGCTCGCGGTGGAGCGCGCGGGCCTGCTCGACGCCCCCGCGCACGACGCGCTGGAGCGGCTGTCGCGCCTTGCCGTGCGCCTGCTGGACGCGCCCCTGGCGGGCGTGACGCTGCTCACGCGCGACGCGCAGCACTTCGTGGCGCTGGCCGGCAAGGACGAGTCCAACGCGCCTCGCACGCTTCCGCTGTCGCACTCGTTCTGCCGCCACGTGGTGGAGAGCGGCGAGGCGCTGGTGGTGACCGACGCGCGCGAGCACCCCCTGCTGTGCGGCACGCCGCCGGTGGAGGAGATGGGAGTGCTGGCGTACGTCGGCATCCCCCTGCGCACGGCCGAGGGGCACACGCTGGGCTCGTTCTGCGTGTACGACCGCCGGCGGCGCGACTGGACCGAGGCGGACCTGGAGACCATGCGCGACCTGGCGGCGCTGGCGCTCACCGAGATCGAGAGCCGGGTGCGCGAGAGGGACCTGGCGCGCGCCGCGGCGGCGCTGCGCGGTTCCGAGGCGCGGCTGCGGTCGGTGCTGGCCTCCACGCCCGACGCGGTGATCCTGGCCCGCGAGGACGACACCGTGGTGGAGTGGAACCCGGCGGCCCGCGCTCTCTTCGGCTACGAGGACCACGAGGTGCTGGGCGGCCCCCTCGCGCGGCTGATGCCCGAGGGCTACCGCGGCGCGCACTCGGCCGGGCTGCTGCGCCACGCGCGGACGGGCGGGGAGCGCACCGTCCGCGGGACCGTGCAGGTGCACGGACAGCGGCGCGACGGCTCCATCGTCCCTATCGAGCTGTCGCTGGCGAGCTGGCGCGAGGAGGGCGGCACCTTCTACAGCGCCTTCATGCGCGACGTGACAGGCCGCCTGGAGATGGAAACGGAGCTGCGCCAGGCGGAGCGGGAGTACCGCAGCCTGTTCGAGCACGCGCAGGACGGCATCCTGGTGCTCTCGGTGAACGGCGAGCAGGTGCTGGCGGCCAACCCGCGCGCCTGCGAGCTGTACGGCTACGCGCGCGAGGAGCTGGTGGGGATGTCGCTCGAGGCGGTGTCCACCGATGTGGAGGCGGGGCGAAGGCAGGTGAAGGAGACGTTCGCGGGCGGTGTGCCGCGCCGGTTCGAGGTGGAGCAGGTGCGGAGCGACGGCCGGCGCATCCGCGTGGAGATGACGGCCACGCCGGTGGAGTATCGCGGCGGGCCCGCGCTGCTCCTCATCAACCGCGACGTGACGGGCCGCGCCCACACCGAGGAAGCGTTGCGCGACGCCGAGTCGCAGTTCCGCGCCATCTTCGACGAGGCGCCCATCGGCATCTCGCAGGTGGACGTGGGCGGACGGCCCATGCGCAGCAACCGCGCGCTGCAGGAGATGCTGGGCTACTCCGGCGCGGAGCTCTCGGCCATGACGTTCGCCGAGTTCACGCACCCCGACGATCGCGAGGCGGACGCGGACCGGTTCGCGCGGATGATGGCGGGGACGCTGCCGTCGTACCAGATGCGGAAGCGCTACCTGCGGCGCGACGGCGGCATGGTGTGGGCGGAGCTGTCGGTCTCGCTGGTGCGAGACGCCGACGGTGCGCCGCGCTTCGCCGTCGGGATGGTGCAGAACGTCACCGAGCGGCTGCTGGCCGAGGCGGCGCTGGAGCAGAGCCGCGCGGAGCTGCTGCAGGCGCAGAAGATGGACGCGGTGGGGCGGCTGGCAGGCGGTGTGGCGCACGACTTCAACAACCTGCTCACCGCCATCCTGGGCAACGTGCAGATGCTGCTGGCGGACCTGCCGGACGGCGGGCCCGACGAGATGCGCGTGGAGCTGGAGGAGATCGCCCGGGTGAGCCGCCGGGCGGCCGACCTCACGCGGCAGCTGCTGGCCTTCAGCCGGCGGCAGGTGCTGCTGCCCGAGGTGATGGACCTGAACGCCGCCGTGAGGGCCGCCCAGAAGCTGCTGCGCCGCCTGATCGGGGAGGACGTGGAGCTGCGGGTGGAGGCGGAGCCCGGTGCGGCGTGGGTCCGCGCGGACCCGGGCCAGCTGGAGCAGGTGCTGGTGAACCTGGCGGTCAACGCCCGCGACGCCATGCCCGGCGGCGGCGTGCTCACCCTCTCCGCGCGCCGCGACGCCGCGGCCGTGCCGCCCACGGTGGAGCTGCGGGTGCGCGACACGGGCACGGGCATGACGCCGGACGTGCTGGAGCACGTGTTCGAGCCGTTCTTCACCACCAAGCCGGTGGGCAAGGGCACGGGCCTGGGCCTCTCCACGGTGTACGGCATCGTGCAGCAGAGCGGCGGCGACCTGCGCGTGGAGAGCGCCGTGGGCCGCGGCACCACCTTCACCGTGCGCTTCCCCGCGGCCGACGCGCCTGCCGACGCGCCTCCCGCGTCCCCGCCCGCCCCCGTGCGCGGGTCCGGCACGGTGCTGCTGGTGGAGGACGAAGCCGCGGTGCGGCGCGTGGCCAAGCGGGTGCTGGAGCGTAGCGGCTACACCGTGATCGAGGCCGGCGACGGCGCCGCGGCCCTCCGCGCGTGCGACGCGCACGAGGGCGAGATCGTGCTGCTGGTGACCGACGTGGTGATGCCCGGGATGAACGGGCGCGAGGTGGCGCGCGCCATCCAGGCCCGCCGCCCCGGCGTGAAGACGCTGTTCATGTCCGGCTACAACGACGAAGCCATCAGCCAGCACGGCGTGCTTGCCGACGGCGCCTCCTTCCTGGGCAAGCCGTTCACCCCCGAGACGCTGGCTGCCAAGGTCCGCGAGGTCCTCCACGCATCCTCCCCCGCAGAGCCGTAGCCTGCCGGTCGGCGGCGGCGGCGCATCCGCATCCACAAACCTCGCCGTACTCCTTCGGCCGTCCCTGGACGTGTTCGCGCGGACGGCGCCACCCGCATCACCTTCCGTCATTCTCGCGTGGGTCGCCGGGAACGCGCGGCGATCTCGGTAGATGCGGGGCCGCCGTGCATCTGCCGAAAGCTCCGCCGTGGCTCGATCCGCCGCACGCGGGCGCCGCGGCGTTGCCGGGGATGCGCGGCGGGGGGTATTTTCCGGGTCCGGCCACCCGGCCGCGCCTTTCGCACACCTCCGTCCGCCACGGCCCATGCCCCTGAAACGCCGCTCCGCTCTCCTCGCCCGCGCCGCGGTGGCGCTGGCCGCTCCGCTCGCCGCCGCATGCGCCACGCCCGCGGCCAGCGCGCAGGCGGGCGCCGCTGCGGCCGGGCCCGCGCCCGCAGCGGGCGTACGCATCGAGGACGTGCGCGCCTCGCTGGGCACGCTGGCCCACGACTCCATGGAGGGCCGCGCCACCGGCGCGCCGGGCTCGGCGCGGGCGGCGCGCTTCATCGCGGAGCAGATGCGGCAGTACGGGCTGGAGGCGGCGGGCGACAGCGGCTACTTCCAGCGCGTGCCGCTGGTGGTGGGAACCAGCGCCAGCGGCCGCCGCACCGTGCGCCTGCTGGCGGACGGCGACACCGCGCCGGTTTCGCGGCGGGTGACCGGGGTGAACGTGGTGGGCATCCTGCGCGGCAGCGACCCGGTGCTGCGGGACTCGGCGGTGCTGGTGGACGCGCACTACGACCACCTGGGCGTGCGGCAGCCGGTGGACGGCGATTCCATCTACAACGGCGCGGACGACGACGCGTCGGGCGTGGTGGCGGTGCTGGAGATCGCGCGGGCGATGGCGCACGGCCCGCGGCCGCGGCGCACCGTGATCTTCCTGGCGACCACGGGCGAGGAGGTGGGGCTTCTGGGCACGCGCTGGTACGTGGCCCACCCCGTGGTGCCGCTGGAGCGCACCGAGGCCAACCTGGAGATCGAGATGATCGGGCGGCCGGACTCGCTCGCCGGCGGCGAGGGCAAGGGCTGGCTCACGGGCTACGACCGCTCCACCATGGGCGCCATGCTGCGGCAGGCGGGCATCCCCATCGTGCCGGACCCGCGGCCGGCCGAGAACTTCTTCGAGCGCAGCGACAACATCGCGTTTGCGCGGATGGGGATCCCGGCGCACACGCTCTCGTCGTTCAACCTTCACGAGGACTACCACACGCCGCGCGACGAGGTGGACCGCGTGGACTTCACGCACTTGACGGCGGTGATCGACGCCGCCGCCCGCGCCGTCCGCATGCTCGCCGACGGCCCCGCGCCCACGTGGGTCGCAGGCGGCCGGCCCGCGGCCCGGTAGCTTTTCGGGGGCGCTCGACCGCAAGGCTCACGCGGAGGCGCGGAGGACGCGGAGAACGGCCGGAGAGCGAGCGGTTCTCCGCGTCTTCGCGCCTCCGCGTGAGGTCTTTGGATACGGCTCCGGCGATGCGTCGTCATCTCGCCGAACCTCGCCCGCGCTTGCGCATCCGCGGTGATGCGGAGGCCGCGCATCTGCCGGATTCGCTACTGTTCGTCTACGTTTGATGGCCGGCCTTCCGTGGAAGCAGGCCGGCCGATCCGCATCTTCCGAACAACCCTGCCGCACGCCCACCGGAGCACCGATGTCCAGCAACGCCAGCGGGCCGCCGATGATCGCGGTGGAGCGCCTGACCAAGACGTACGACCGCCGCGTGGCGGTGGACGACGTGAGCTTCACCGTGGGCGGCGGCGAGATCCTGGGCCTGGTGGGGCCCAACGGGGCGGGGAAGACGACGACCATGCGCGCCATCACCGGCATCTTCCCGCCCACCGCCGGGCAGATCCGCGTGGCCGGGCACGACGTGGTGAGCGACCCGG
>DASRQW010000019.1 GCA_035696245.1 Longimicrobiaceae bacterium
GCAGGCGCCGGCGCTGAAGCCACGCGCAGCGACGAGGAAGATCAGCGCCGCACCAGTGCCCAACGCGATGGCTCCGCTTCCCCTGGTGACTCGGGGGGCGAGAATGCCCGCGGCGAATCCCACCGCCACGCCGGAGATCACTCCGGCGAGGATCGCTCGTCCAGCCGGCTGGCACTGCACCCCGAATGCCCTTTCCACCGCTATGCCGAGGAGCAAGCCGACCCACGCGCCTATGAACGCGCCCGAGAACCAGGGGAAGGAGAACAGCGGAAGGCGCTCCGTGGTCCGCACCTCCGTCTGCTCGCCGGTCACGACGCCACCGGTGCGGAAGACGCCGCGGATGCGTTCAGCTTGCGGTAGCGCAGACGCAGGGTGACGGGCTCGCCGTCCGGGCCGTGCATCTCCACCGTCCGCAGCTCGTCGCGGCAGTGGGCAGGGTAGCCCTTGATCGCCATGGAGTCGGTCATCACCTGCTCGTCGCGGGGGAGGGTGCGCAGCACGTCGTCGCTCACGACGAGCACGAGCTTGGCGCGAGGGCGGGTGATGGAGACGTTGAAGCGGTTGGGGTTCAGCAGGAACTCCGCCTCGCGCTCGGCGAACTCGCCGTCGGCCACCGCGTACGAGACGATGATCATCTCGCGCTCGTTGCCCTGCATGCGCTCCACGGTGTCCACCACCGGCAGCTCGCCGCGCGGAAATCCGGCGGCCAGCAGCTCGGCCAAGATGGCGCTGTTCTGCGCGCGATGCGGCGAGATGACGGCCAGGCCGTGGGATGCGAAGCGGGCCGCCGTGAACGCATCTCCCGTCGCCTCGTCCACCAGCCGCTCCCGCGCGATCCGGGCGATGCGCGCCACCAGCCGTGCCTCGAACGCGTTGCGTGCGCCGGCGCGGTAGCCGTCGTACGTGGCGAACACGACCGCATCGTCCGGCCGGAAGAACATCTCGAACAGCTCCGCATCCCCCGGCTCGCCCGACTTTCCGGCATCTACCGCCAAGCGGGATTCGGTAGATGCGACGCCATCCGTCGAAGTGCCGCTCGTCGTCCGGATGCGGTGCTCAGGCTCCATCGAGACGAGGCCGGGATAGAAGAGCTGGCGCGGATATTCGACCAGCGTGCGGTTCATCCGCCGGCTCTCGCGCAGCGACGTGCGGCCGTACAGCCCGGCGAAGTGCGCGAAGACGGAGCCGAAGAGCGTGCCGCCCGCCTCGCGGTAGCTGCCGCGGATCACGGGCGCGAGCTGCCGGTCGTCGCCGCACAGGATCACCCGCCCGCCGCGGCGGGCGGACGAGAGCGCGATCAGCGCGTCCCCCACCTTCATCTGCGACGCCTCGTCGATCACGACGACGTCGAACCACGGGCGCACGGGCACGTCGCCCGCCGTCTCCTCGTCCGCGTCGGCCGCGCCGTTCGCCGCCTTCATCTGCTTCCACAGCGACCACACGGTCGAGCCGACGACGATGGGCGAACCGGCCGCGTCGCTCTCGGCCAGCATCCGCGGCAGTGCGGTGTCCTTCACGACCTCCACGAGCGTCCCGTCCAGGTCGCGGTCGGCCTCGCTGCCGCTGCCCGCGAGCTTGACCGCCCGTAGCGGAGACGCGATCCCGCTCGCCTCCAGCTCCCGCGCGACGCGGCTCAGCACGTTCACGATGGCCCGGTGCGTCGCCGCGCTCACGAGGATGCGGCACGGCCTCCCCTCCCGCCGCGCGGACGCTGCGAGTCCGAGCAGGATCCACGCGAGCAGGTACGTCTTCCCCGTTCCCGGCGGTCCCCAGATGACGGAAAGTGTCTGCCGGAACACATTCTCCCACGCCGACTGCTGCTCCGCGTTCAGCACCTCTCGCCCGTACGCCGTGGATGCACGCGCGAGGAGCTCTCGCCCCCCGCCGTCATCCAACGTCTCGCTCCAGCCGTCGGGATAGCCGCCCTCCAGCAGATCGACCACGAACCGCGCCTCGCCCGTGCCCGCCGCTAGGTGACGCAGGGTGGAGATGATGCGGCGCGTGTTGAAGTCCGTCGGCGCGCGGTCCAGCACGCACACGCGGTCCAGGAAGATCTCGCCGTCCGCGACGGCCTTCTTGAAGTCGCCCGATGGGGAGAGGACGACGCGCGGGGGAGATGCGGCAAGGTCGTATTCGACGAGGTCCATCATCAGCCGGCGGCGCTTCCAGGGGAAGCGGTCCGTCTCCAGCAGCCCGTCGGTGTCCTCGTTGGTGAGGACGAGGGCGAAGTCGCCCGGGCGGAACTTGGCCTCGCGGCAGTCGGGATCGAACTCGAAGACGAGCGTGCCATCCTCCCGCCGCTCAAAAATCTCCATGCCGCGGATGCACTCGAAGCGCCGCGCCCGGTCGCGCGCGGGCAGGGCGTGCAGCGCGCGGATGAACATCGCCTCCGCCGCGGACTCCATCTGCGTGAAGATGCGCAGCGTCTCCAGCGTGGCCTGCGGGATCGGCTCGCCGCCCTTCGCCGATGGGATCGCGCCGCCTTCCATCCCCAAACGCCCGTCCTTGCGCTTGGCGGAGCGCTCGCGGACTGCGCGCAGCACGGAATCCACCGCGGCGAGCTTG
Organism: Longimicrobiaceae bacterium; assembly: GCA_035696245.1. Taxonomy (NCBI): domain Bacteria; kingdom Pseudomonadati; phylum Gemmatimonadota; class Longimicrobiia; order Longimicrobiales; family Longimicrobiaceae; species Longimicrobiaceae bacterium. The sequence continues at coordinate 2,566 of DASRQW010000019.1, forward strand.
GAGCGCACGGCGGACCGAATCTCCTCCGCCACCTCGCCGGGAGATGCGACCACGCCGCCGCGGCGGCGATGCGGGCGCGACTTCCACACGTTGTGGATGCGCTCGAACGCGACCTGGCTGGACAGCGGCCACGCGAAGTCGTCGGCCGGCGCGTGGACGTGCGGGTGCTCGGCCGGGCGCAGCACGTCGGACACGGCCGGGAGATGGTAGGCGTACGGCACCGGCAGCGCGAAGAGCTCCGCCACCGCGTCCAGCAGCACCGTGCCGGGGGGCGGCGCCGCGCTTCCGGCGCCCGTCTCGCCCGCGGGAAAGAGCAGCCCGGCGAAGCGTGCGATGTGCGGCTGCACCTCGGGATTGCCGATGTGCCGCTCCAGGAGTCCGCGCAGCAGTTCCAGCTCCGCGCGGTCCCACACGAAGAAGTGCACCGAAGCGGCGGACGGCCCTCGCCCCCGCCCCGCCCGCCCGCCTGTGGCTGGAGCT
>DASRQW010000020.1 GCA_035696245.1 Longimicrobiaceae bacterium
GCCGATCAGCGCCGCCGCCAGCCGCTTGTTAACCAGGCCGGAGAGCACCATCGACACGGCGCGCATCGCCTCGGGTGTGGTCACGCGAAGGCCGTCGCGCCACTGCGGCTCCGCGCCCAGCGTGCGCTGCAGCGTGCTGACCTCCTTGCCGCCGCCGTGGACCACGACCACGGGACCCATCCGCCGGATCGCCGCGGCCAGGCGGCCCACCCACTCGGCGTCGTCCACCTCGTTGCCGCCCACCTTCACCACCGTGACGTCGCGCATCAGCACAGTCCTTCCGTCTCGGGCAGGCCGAACATGAGGTTGAGGTTCTGCACCGCCTGTCCGGCGGCGCCCTTGAGCAGGTTGTCGATGGCCGCGACCACGATCAGCATCGGCTTCTTCACCCCGGCCACGCCGGAGACGCCAACGGCGACGCGGTTCGTGCCCACGACGTCCGCCAGCGAGGGAAGGCGATCCGCCAGCACGTCCACGAAAGGCTCGCCCGCGTAGTCATCGGCCCACATCGTCACCGCGTCGTCCACCGGGCGGGCGAGCGGCACGTAGATCGTCTCCAGGATGCCGCGCTTCACCGGCAGCAGGTGCGGGGTGAAGACGAGGTCCGGCGCGTCCGCATCTCCCGACAGCAGCCCCGCCTGCGCGCGCATCTCCGCCAGGTGCCGGTGCATGTTGCCCACGCCGTACGCGCGGAAGTCCTCGGCCACCTCGCCGAACAGCAGCTCGCGTTTGGCCGCCCGCCCCGCACCCGTCACGCCAGACGCGGCGTCGATCGTCACCGGCCCGTCCACCAGCCCGCGGCGCAGCAGCGGCGCCAGCGCCAGCAGCGCGGCCGTGGGATAGCAGCCGGGGTTCGCCACCAGCTCCGCCCCGGCGATGCGGTCGCGGTGCAGCTCCACCAGCCCGTACACGGCGCCGCGAGCCCACTCCGGCGTCTCCGCATCCCGCACCCGCAGGTCGGCCGAGAGGTCCACCACGCGCGCCCCGCCCGCCCGCGCCCGCTCCACCCACTTCAGCGACTCGCCGTGCGGGAGGCACGACACCACTGCGTCGCACCCGGCCAGGTCTGCATCTTCCGCCTTCACCAGCGGCAGCGCGGGCGCCTCTCGGACCGTGCGATTCAGCGGCGTCCCCGCCTCGCTCTCCGATGTGGCGAAGGCGATGCGTGCGTGCGGGTGCCGCGCGAGCAGCCGCACCAACTCCCGCCCCGCGTAGCCTCCGGCGCCGAGCACGCCAATCGAGAGTGGAGAAACATTCATGGTGATGAATGTATATCCAATGCAACGAATAGTCAATCAGTTACATGCATAGCTTTCCCCTGGTGTGACGGAACAGCTACAGCATCTCGCCGGCAGGATTTGCATCTATATTCTGTTTGTTCGGCTTGCTGCCCTCGTCTCAAAATGGTCTCATGCGTACCCCACCCCTCTGACATCGCTAGGGGGCATTCGGAGTAGCGTGTACGGAGGAACGGCAGGAAAGGAGAGTTGGGCGACGGGAGATGCGACGCGGTCGATTGTCGGACGGCGCGGAGCGGCTAGGCGCGGCTGAGACGGAGAAGCGGATGCGCGGCGCGGGAGCGGAAGCGCGGAGGTCGCACCGGGAGATGGGCGACGCGCGAGGATGCCGGAGTGCGCACTTCTTGCGAAACGGGGGGCGCGGACGGGAGGGGCCAACGACGAAGGAGACGACGATGCGATCACTACGGGTGGGGATGCTGCTCGCGGCGCTGGCCGCGAGCGCGTGTGGACGGGAGAAGGGCACCGATGCGCGAGACGCCGAGCCGCCGCCGGGCGGCAGCGTTCGGCTGAGCGACGGCGACGTGGTGATGCTGGTGACGCAGGTCAGCACCGGCGAGATCGCGGCCGCCAGCGCCGCCCGCGGCAAGCTCCAGAACCCGGAGGTGCGCGCCTACGCCGAGCGCATGCTGGCCGAGCACGGCGCCATGAACGACCAGATGCGCAGCCTGCCGGTGAAGGGCGACACCGTGTCGCGCCCGCCGCTCCAGTTCGCGCTCCGGCAGGCCGTCTCGGCCAACGAGGGCGCGCTGATCAGCACGATGCCGGCTGGCCCCGCGTTCGACCGCACCTTCATCGCCATGCAGGTGAACGGGCACTCCGCCGCGCTGGACAGCCTGCGCAAGTGGCAGCGGATGGTGCAGACCCCGGCCGTGCGCGAGCGTATCGGCGGGGCGATCCCCACGGTGGAGGCGCACCTGTCGATGGCGCGCAGCATCCAGTCGCGGCTGGGGCCAGGCACCGCGACCGGCCCCATCCTCCCGCCGCCGCCGGACACCGCGTGGTACTAAGGGCCCCAGCGAGCCCGCGCCCGCCGACACGGGGAAGAATGCGATCGTGCCGGCGCGCGACGCGGCCGGCGGCGCCATGCCCCCGGCGGGTCCGGCCACCCCGCGCAAGCCGTCGCATCCCGCTCCGCCCGTGAAGCGCGCGCCACCCCCGGCGGACACGGCCAGGCCGCGGCCCTGAGCCGCATCTCCCGTCGTCGGGCAAATCTATGGCGACGGGTAGATGCCTCGGAGCCCGGACGGAAGATGAGGAACACGCGACGGCGGCGGACGCGAGGTACGACGGCGCTTTTCGCGCCGAACACGATGCCGTGATCGGCCGCCGCTGCCGTCCGGCTCTGGCGGGCGGCGACGGCGGGGCGCTATCGTGGACGGTGATGACGGCATCCGGCAACGACGCCATGCGCCGTGCCGACCTCCGTGCGGAGCCCAGATGGTCGCAGAGCCCTACCACACACCCGACTCCCCGACGGCCCTCGAATCCCCCACCCGGCTGGCGGCGCTCGCCGGCACGGCGCTCCTCGACAGCCCGCCCGAAGAGTCGTTCGACCGCGTCACGCGGCTGGCGGCGGCGCTGCTCGGCGCCCCGGTCGCGCTCGTGAACCTGGTGGACGACCGGCGGCAGTTCTCCAAGAGCTGCGTGGTTCCCGCCGGCTGGCCGCCTTCCCGCGGCGCCTCGCTGGACGACTCGTTCTGCCGCTGGACGGTGGAGCTCGGCGAGCCGGTCGCCATCGAGGACACACGGCTGGACGAGCGAGTCGCGTCCAGCGCCTTCGTGCGGGAGATGGGGCTGATCGCGTACCTGGGCGTGCCCATCGCCATTGCCGGCCAGGTCATCGGCACCCTGTGCGTGGCGGGCTTCGAGCCGCGCCGGTGGACGCCGCAAGAGGTGGACGGACTGCGCGACCTGGCCGCTACCGTGGTCACAGAGATCGAGCTGCGGCGCGACATCACCGTGCGCCGGCAGGTGGAGCGGCTGAAGGACGAGTTCGTCTCCATCGTCGCGCACGAGCTGCGCACCCCGCTCACCTCCATCCGCGGCAGCCTGGGGCTGCTCGCTACGGGCAGGCTGGGCACGCTCTCGCCGCAGGGCCAGCGCATGCTGGAGATCGCCGCCGAGAACTCCGCGCGGCTGGTGCGGCTGGTCAACGACATGCTGGACCTGGAGCGGCTGGAGTCCGGCGCCGTGGAGCCCGAGCGCCGCCGCGTCACCGCCGACGAGCTGGTGAGCATGGCCGTGGAGGCCGTGGCCGACGTCGCCGTGCCCGCCGGGGTGCAGCTCGCCGCCGCGGTGGAGCCGGGCGTGGAGATGTGGGTCGACCCGGACCGCATCGTCCAGGTGCTCATCAACCTGCTCTCCAACGCCATCAAGTTCTCGCCCGCGGGCGCGCTGGTGGACGTGGCCGCCGAGCCGCGCGGCACCGACGTGATCTTCCGGGTACGCGACCGCGGCCGCGGCATCCCGGCCGACGCCGTGAGCACCATCTTCGAGCGCTTCCGCCAGGTGGACAGCTCCGACGCGCGCGACAAGGGCGGCACCGGCCTGGGGTTGCCCATCTCGCGCAGCATCGTGCAGCAGCACGGCGGGCGCATCTGGGCAGCCAGCCAGGTGGGCGCCGGCAGCACCTTCTTCTTCACCGTCCAGCGCAGCGGCCCCGGCTGATCGAAAGCCGCCTCGCAACGCCGCCGGCAGCGGGTGTCCAGCGGGCGGCGCCGCATGGGACGGAGCACCCGACGAACCGGCGAAGCGACCGGTGAGCAACGTAAATACAGAGCCTCCGATGCGGTCGTGCATCGGAGGCTCTGTCGCGTCGCTCGCAGCCGGGTGCGTCACCGCGCGGAATCCGGGGGAGCGGAGGGGAGATACGGGCGGGTTGTCCTGGCGACGGTGCGCCCGTTGCGCGAGAGCGGCACACCGCCTCCGATGCACGGTAAGCCTCGCCGAATCTTTACCACACGTTTTCACCGCTCAGGCCAGGCCGGGCACCGTCACCGTACGCCGTTACGCAGCCGCCCGATCCGAGAGGACGGATCGGGCGGCTTTGGCTTTCACGGTGCGAGGCGGCCGGCACCGTTCAACGGTAGATAGTCAGCAGCGTGACCCAGAGGATGAACCCGACGGCCGTCGCTGCGCCGATCCACTGGTCCCAGCGGTTCGCGCGCTCCTCGCCGACGCGCTCCGACGCGCGGTACACGACGGCCGACGTGAGGATGGAGAGCGAGACCACGGCCATGCTCGCCACGTGCAGCTTGTCCGCCAGCGTGAACTGCGCGGTGGGCGGAAGGCTCTGCGCCACCACTAGATACGACGATACCACGCCGAAGATGGCCGCCACGCCCACGCCCAGCCGCGCCTCCACGTGCGCGGGCGAGAGCAGCGACGCCAGCAGCCCGATCGCCACCGAGATGAAGAGCACGAGGAAGCTCTTCAGGTAAACGTTCGCCTCCTCGTGGTGGATGGGGACCGTCACGATGATGCGCGAGTACGGCGAGCGGGCGTGCGGCGGGCGCTCCAGGAAGCCCAGGTTGGTCCGGTAGACGTGCGTGACTGTGTCGATGTGAGCCTCTCCCACCACCCACCCCGGGATGGAGATGTCGTGCTCGCGCGCCGTCTCCTCCTGGTCGGGCACGTAGCGCAGCGAGTCCGTCATCAGCGCCTGGTCCTCGACCTCGATGGTTAGATTGTGCGAGTCCAGGGGGTATTTCTCCAGGTCCAGGTCCGCGTGGAAGCGGTGCTGGCAGCGGTACACCTGGTAGTGGGCGTCGCCCTTGCGCGTCTCCAGGCCCAGGTTGCACGACAGCTTGTTGCCGTTCATGATCTCGAACTTCGACGGGTCCGCCTTCCCCGACCACCGCAGCCAGATGTAGTAGTCCGCCACGTACGTCCCCGACTTGATGTCGAAGTCCGTCAGGTCCACGATGTAGGCCCCGACCGTGACCATCGCCGGCCCCACTGGAACGGCTGTGACGGTGGGGGCTGCGGACGCGCGCGTCTGGGCGAGCGCCGGCGACGCGGCGAGGACGACCAGACCCGCCAAAACGGTGCGGACGGCGACGCGAAGCATGCGGATGGTGGGGAACGGGTGGGGTGAGATGACGCTGGACGGGGATCGATCCCGATTGGAGCCGAGAAGCGGCCGACGGTACGGTTTGCGGAGAACAACAGATGGAATTTAGGCCGGGAAACGTACGTCCGCCAGAAGATGAACCGATGCGGAAGCGACGGCGATGCCATCCCCAAACGCGAACGGCCCCGGAGAAGTCCGGGGCCGTTCGTGTCCTTTGGGGCGAAGCCGTCCGCTAGATGTGCAGCGCGTGGCCGAGGGCGGCGAGCGCCGCCTCGCCGATGGCTTCGGAGAGGGTGGGGTGCGGGTGGATGGCGCGGTCCATCTCCTCCACCGTGCTCTCCAGGTGACGGCCCACCACGAACTCGGCGATCAGCTCGGTGGCGTGCGGGCCCACGATGTGGGCGCCCACGATCTCCGAGTACTTCTTGTCGCGGATCACCTTCACGAAGCCATCGGTCTCGCCGGCGGTGAGGGCGCGGCCGTTGGCCGTCCACGGGAAGGTGCCGACCTCGATGTCCAGCCCCTTCTCGCGCGCCTGCTCCTCGGTGAGGCCGACCGACGCGACCTCCGGGTGGCAGTACGTGCAGTTGGGGATGTTGCCGTAGTCGATGCCCGCGTGCGGGTCGCCGTGGATGGCCTCCACGCACGCCACGCCCTCGTGCGAGCCCTTGTGCGCCAGAAGCGGCGGCCCCGCCACGTCGCCGATGGCGTAGATGCCCGGCACGTTGGTCTTCATCTGCCGATCCACCCCGATGAAGCCGCGGTCGGTGAGCTTCACGCCCGCCGCCTCCAGCCCGATGTCCTCCACCAGCGGCGCCCGGCCGATGGCGGAGAGCACGCGCTCGGCCTGGATGGTCTGCGTCTCGCCCTTGGCCGTCTTCACCGTGAGCGTCGCGCCGTCCTTGCCGATCTCGGCCTTCTCCAGCTTCGCGCCGGTGAGGATGGTCATCCCCCGCTTGCGATAGCTCTTCTCCACCACCGCCGAGCAGTCCTTGTCTTCCAGCGGGAGGATGCGGTCCGCCGCCTCGATGATGGTGACCTGCGTGCCGAATGCGGCGTACACGTCCGCGAACTCGCAGCCGATGGCGCCGGCGCCGACCACCGCCAGCGTCTTCGGCGCGGCCTGCGACATCATCGCGTCGGTGCTGTCCCACACGCGGTCGTGGTCGATCTTCAGGAACGGCAGGTCGCGCGGGCGCGAGCCGGTGGCGACGATCACGTGCTTGGCGGTGACCGTCTGCTTCTTCCCGTCCTTGTCCGTGACCTCCACCTTGCCGCCGCCGGCCAGGCGGCCGCGGCCGGGCACGTGCGTGACCTTGTTCTTCTTGAACAGGAAGCCGATGCCCTTCACCAGGCGGTCGGAAACCTGGCGCGAGCGCTTCACGGCCTGCGCCATGTCGGTCTTGATCTCGCCCACGGTCACGCCGAACTCCTTGGCGTGGCCCAGGTGCGTGATCATGGCTGCGCTCTCCAGCAGCGCCTTGGTGGGGATGCAGCCGATGTTGAGGCACACGCCCCCCAGGTTGCCCTCCTCCACGCACGCGGTCTTGTATCCCAGCTGCGCGGCCTTGATCGCGGCCACGTAGCCGCCGGGGCCCGCGCCGATCACGACGACGTCGAAGCTCGTTTCCGCCAACTTGCACCTCTGGATCGAAAGGTCCCGGGTCAGGTCCTGCCCCGCAAATCCGGCACAAGGTACGGGATGCCGCCCCCCGCGGCAACGTCGCGGCCCTCTGCCGCCGCTTGATACCCCGGCACCATTCGCCGGGTCTTCGCTCTCTCCCCAAAGGTGTCCAGTCCAGCCGACCGCGCCCGGAACCGGTCGGATTCCAAACATCTCCGGCAAACACGGCGTTCTCAACAGCTTACATGGGTGGATGCAGCCCACACTGTAAGGATTCTGTACAAAACACCCGAGCCGCAGACGCGGACAAATCTAATCTAACCATCCATTGACTAACGACTTACGACGATAGAAAGATGCGGCGCAGACGGTGCCTTACGGATGGACGGCAGAACCGCCTCCGCACGGGAGGCGGAGAGCTGATCGGCCTTCCATCCGCACACCGCCATGCGCCGCACCGTCGCCATGATCGCCGCCGCCGTCTCGCTCGCCGCCTGCAACGGCGCGCCCCTCACGCCCGAGGCGCCCGCCATCGGCGGCGAGTACCAGCTCGACCGCGCGAACGACGTGGCGATGCCCGGTACGCTGGCTTTCTCCGACGGTGTGACGGTTACATACCGGCCCGGCACGCACCTGAGCCTCGCGAACGGACATTACGAGATGGTGCTGGACTACTCCTCGCGCGACGCGAACGGCGAGCAGCCGTGGGTGTGGCAGATGCAGGGCGACTACGCGGTACGCGGCGACACGGTGGTCCTCGACCCCAACGGCGGCGACTGGAACGGCCAGCGCGTCCTCGTCCACGGCACCGAGCTGAAGATGGCGATGGGCGGCCCCGCCGACCGCGTCCGCGAGATGGTCTTCAGCCGGTAGACATCGACGGAATCGCCAGCTGCAGGAGAACGGTCCGGAAGCGAGCGCATCGCATCCGGGCCGTCTCACATTTTCACCTTTGGTCCGCTGACGTAATAGAGCGCATTACACCCCATTGACGTGTTCCGCTTCGCCTCGGGCGATTACGAATCCTGTAATCCTCGCCTGCGACACGTCCGCGAGGAGATCTCCTCGCGATATCGGCGTAGTTCGGGCGAGGCCACTCTCCGACCCTACGAACGTAGCGAAGCGCCCCCGAGACCATGTCTCGGGGGCGCTGCTTCCGTCTGGGCGAGCAGCGGCGAGCTCAGGCCGCGGCGGGCGTGTGGCGGCTCTCCTCGATGCGGATGCCGCGCTTGGCCAGCTCGGCGATGTACTGCTCGCCGGGCATCGCCTCGTCCGGGGTCCAGACGCCGGGCTGCACCTGGCCGGCGGCCTGGAGCGCGCCGGTGATGGCGAGCGAGTAGCCGGTGGTGCGCATCATGGCCGTGATGCCCGTCTCCGCGTCGAACCGGTCCAGCAGGTCCCAGCGCAGCAGCAGCGGCTGGCCGTCCTTCTCGCCCTCCACCTCCACGCGCAGCGCCACCAGGTCCGGGC
>DASRQW010000021.1 GCA_035696245.1 Longimicrobiaceae bacterium
CCCGTGGAGGCGCGGGCGCGAAGCCGGCGCTCCAGCCGTCCGGGCTCGCGGGGTGGCTGGGCCCACCCGGCCAGGTCTGCATGCTCGCCGCCACGCGCCAGTGCCCATCTCCCGCCGCGCGCCAGAAGGTGAGGTACTGGCCGAAGCGCACCACCTGCCCGCCTCCGTTGCGCGCGGGCATGCTCACCATCGTCACCCCGAACGTGTACCCCGCCGCCCCGTCTGCCGAGAGCTGCGCGTGGAGCGGCTGCCAGCGAAGCACCCGCGGGGCCGTCGCCGGCTGGGCGGCCAGAAAGGCGCGTACCGTCCCGCGTCCCTGCATGACCGGCGCGCCGGGGTACAGGTACACGGCATCGTCCGCGAGGCCGCCGGCGAAGCCTTCCGCCCCCAGGCTGTCGTTGCTCGCGGAGAGCGTCGCGTCCGCACGCAGCAGCGCGCTCCGGGCAGCGGTGGCCGCAGCCCGCGCGGACGAGGACGGTGCGGCTTGGACGGACGCGGCGGGGCGCGCGGCGACCTGCGCCGCGGCGGTACACGCAGTGAGGAAGGTGAGGCAAGCGGCGGACAGGGCTGTGCGCATGGAAGCTCTCCGTGTGTACGTGCGGCTGGAAACAGCGGACGCACGATAACGGATGCGGCCCCCTGCGGCGTACAACTCGGGGGCGAGTTGCGGCGCGTCTTCCGGAATCGCCCAGATGCACGGCTTTTCGGTGCGGCGGGTGGGGCGGACGAGAAGGGCGAGCCCCCGGCTGGTTCCACTCCAGAACGACGATGGGCCCCTCCGACAGGATGCGGAGGGGCCCATCGTCTTCCTCACATCTTCCGATCTCAGGGAATCGGCGTCAGCAGGAGCGCAGTGATGGGCCCCGAGCCTTGGTGCGCGTTCACCGCAATCTGACCGGAGTCATTCACCGCGACGACAGAATCGATGGTCCAACCGGCTTCCGCGAGCACCACGTCGGTCGTCTTCCCGTTGCGGAAACGATAGAGACGCGACTGACCCTCGAGTTTGTACGTTCCCGATACCGTACCGTTCGCACTCAGGGCCGAGGCGACCGAGAACAATCCGACGATCGAGTTCAGATTGAAGTACACGGCACCGGTGGACAGGAAGCCGTGCTTGGTACCCCCCTGCGGGTCTGCCCAGCCGATGACGTCTCCCGACGCATTCATGCCCGTGGGCGCAGTGGTCCGGCCAGAGGTGGGCACCTGGCGCGTGGTCCCGGCCGCGGTCCAGACAACAGGGTTGGAATTCGGCCAGTGGTTGTTACCCACGACGTTTCCGGCGGAATCGAGCGCGACCACCATGAGCGGGCCTTCGGGCACTCCCAGCGTCGTCACCGGGCCCAGGTGCCCATCTCTCCGCCACACCGCCGCCCCCGCAAAGAGGACCTCGCCGGCCTCGTTGATGTCGATCGCGTCCCTCCTCGCCCCGACCGGAAGGCTGGCTGCTGCGCCGTTCTCCCACACGTACGTTCCGTCCGTGCCAACAGCCACGATCTGGCCCTTCTGGTTGATCGCGGCCGCGGAAACCAACGAGCCCAGGGTGGTGCCCGCCGCCCCCTGCCAGACGATCGCGTGCGACTCCCCGTGCGCGCCGAACCAGCGGCCAACCACCGTCCCTGCGTTGTTGATGTCCGCCGCGAGAGACGAGACGGCTCCCGCCGCGGAGAGGACCGTCACGGCGTAGTTCACGGACGGCACCACGGCCACGACGTGGATCGTCTGCTCGGCCGTGTGACCCTCGGCGTCGGTGACCTGCACGACCAGCGTGTTCGCGCCGGGCTTGAGATCCACCGCCTCGCCGGCCGCGACGCTGTCGGAGAAGAGCAGCGGGTTCTGCACCGGCTGGGGCGTGCCGTTCACGCGTACCTGCACGGCGTCGTGGTAGGTGATCCCGCTCACCACCGCCCGCAGCGCGATGGCGTGGCCCCAGGCGGTGTCGCCTTCCGCGGGCGAGATCACGCGGACGGCGGGGCCCGCGCGGCGGGTCACCTCCAGCCGCATCTCGGCGGCGTTGCCCTTGGCGTCCTCCACCCGCAGGACGATGGTGTTGCTGCCCACGCGAAGCGGCTTGACCTCGAAATGCAGCGCGACCGACGGCGCGGCGGTGAGCGATACCTGCTGGGGAGCGCCGTCGTTCAGCGAATAGGTGACCTTGGCCACCCTGCCGCTGTCCGTGACCACGGCATCCACCACCACAGCGGAATCCGCGGTCGAGAACGCGTTCGCGGGCGAGGAGACGGCTACCTGGGGGGCCTGCTTGTCCCGGTCGGAGGCCGTGGGCTCGCTGCACGCGGCGAGGCCGAGCGCGAACGCCAGGGACGAGAACGCGGACACCGTCCGGAGCTTCTTCGCGAAGGTGGAGCCTGCCTGCATCGGCACCTCTGATGAATGCTGGAACGACGCCGGCTCCGGGCGAATCCCCGCGCGAGCCGTCCGGCCGTCGTCATGGTAGAAAGATAACCTGTCGCCGTTCAGCCGCGAACCCGCTACCCCGCCTCGGCGGCCCACGGATACCGCCGCCGGATCACGGCGCCGGTGAGAGCAGGAGCGCGGGGCGGGGCCGGCGCCCTGGTGCCCGTTCGCGGCGATCCGGTCACGGTCGTTCACACCGGCCACAGCGGCTGTGAGGGGGAGAGCGGCGGATTCCGTGGCGATACGGAACCCGAGCCATGTGGCATGATTGCGGAGAACGATTCCGGAGAGCGCCAACTGCCCGGCAGGAAGCCCCGCGCGACGTGCGGTGAAGCGCCGGGATGGACGCGGATACCCACGGTTCACCGTAAGTGGAGGTCTACGCTAATGGCCTGCCGCGCGCGCCGCAAGCGAGGTGCCGAAGGTGCGCAGCGCGGCCCAGTAGCGCGGGCCAGCGACGGCTGCGAGGTCGCTGTGCCCCGCGCCGGGGACCCACAGCGCGCGCTTGGGCTCGTTCGCCAGGGCGAAGAGGCGCCGGCCGTGCGCGATGGGGATCACGCCGTCGCGCTCGCCGTGCATGACGAGCAGCGGGATGCGCAGGCGCCCGATCTTGCCGATGCTGGCGAACCGGTCGAACACGAACGGGCGGAAGCCGAGCCCCACGCGCGACGCGCTGGTGAGCGTGCTCTCCAGCACGAGCCCCGCGGCGGGCACGCGCGACGCGAGGTCCACCGCCACCGCCCCTCCGAGCGACCGCCCGTGCAGGATTATGCGCTCCGGCGGGACGCGAAGCTCGCGCGTGAGATAGGCGTACGCCGCGTCCGCGGCGGCGTAGGCGCGAGCCTCGGTGGGCTTGCCCTCGCTGGTGCCGTAGCCGGGATAGTCGTACGCCAGCACCGCGAAGCCGTTGCGGCGAAGCTCCTCCAGGAACGGCGCGTCGTCGCCCAGGTCCTCGGCGTTGCCGTGGCTGAAGAGTACCGTGTACGTCGCCGCCGCGTTGGGAAGATACAGGGCCGAGAGGCGCGTTCCGTCCGCAGCACGCAGCTTCAACATACCTGGCGCGCCGTCGTGGTACGAACTCCGGTGCGGCTGGAAAATCATACCATCCGCCGCGAACCAGAAGAACGCCATTGCCGCGAGATAGACCAAGAAGAGGATGGATGCTGCGGATGTGAGGAACGAGATCAAGCGGCGGTATGGTTGAACGGCGGCGGGCACGATGGCAGATGCGTGAGATGTGCGGAGGTGTGATCCGGGATGCAACCAGGTTTGCCGTCTCAACACGGGTGAGAGAAGCCGTTCCGCGGACGAACCACCGATCACCCTCGCGCGGACGCCGCGGACCGGTATGGGCCGACCGCGTGTCGGACCGCGATACGGCGGCGAGATGGGGCAGCGTATCCGGGACAGATTTCGCGGCGGAGAGGCGGAGGCACAAACAGGTGCCCCTACCGAGGTATTCATGCGGGCGGCCGCTCTGGTGGTCCGCTGTATCCAAAGAAAGATGTGCGGAGCGAGACCGCCGGGCATGGGACATCAGCGTGCGGCGCGGCTGACGGCGGGCTCGCGCAGCGGGCGGGGAGACCCCGGACGGAGGCGGGCCAGGCTGTATCGGCCCACCGGAGGAGGAGGCTCCCCGACCCCGCGGAGGAGACGGGCGGCAGGCACCGCAGTGCAGAGGTGCCGGCCGCCCGGCTCCGGAGCGGTCCGCCGCGACCCGGCTTCCGTCATCCGGACCCAGCTCTATCGGCTCCTCCGGCTTTCCGCTGACGACCGGACGTCCGGCTACGTCACCGAAGGCACGCCGCTCTGCTGGATGAGCTTGGCGACCAGCGCGGTCCACCCCGTCTGGTGGCTGGCGCCCAGGCCCGCGCCGTCGTCGCCGTGGAAGTACTCGTGAAACGGCACGTAGTCGCGGAAGTGCGGGTCCGCCTGGAACTTCTCCGTGCCCCCGAACACCGCCCGCCGCCCCTCGTGCCGCACGAAGATGTGGATGAGCCGCCGCGACAGCTCCACCGACACCTCCCACAGCGTCAGCATCTGCCCCGACCCCACGGGGTGCTCCACCGTGAAGGTGGGCCCGTAGTACCAGTCGAACTTCTGCAGCGCCTCGATGATCAGGTAGTTGAGCGGCATCCAGATGGGACCGCGCCAGTTGGAGTTGCCGCCGAACAGCCCGCTGCGGCTCTCCGCCGGCTCGTAGTCGACCCGGTACTCCGCCCCGTCGATGCGCGTGACGAACGGGTGCTCGGCATGCCAGCGCGAGACGGAGCGGATGCCGTACGGAGACAGGAACTCGCGCTCGTCCAGCATGCGCGACAGGATGGCCCGCAGCCGCGGCGCGCTGACCACGGCGAAGAGCCGCCGGTCCAGCTCGCCCGTGCGCGTGACCGAGGCGGCGTCGCCCACCAGGTCCGCGCGGTTGCGGAGGAACCACTCCAGCCGCGCGCGGAAGCCGGGCAGGCGCTCCAGCAGGTCGGGGTCCAGCGTCTCCACCGCGAGCAGAGGGACGAGGCCCACCATCGACCTCACCCGCATGTACTGGTTGGTGCCGTCGGGCAGGTTGAGGAGGTCGTAATAGAACTCGTCGTCGTTGTCCCACAGGTCCACCGCTTCGTCGTGCGTGGTGGCGGGCCGGTCGTTGATGGCGTGCGCGATGTGGAAGAAGTGCTCCAGGAACTTGGTCGCCACGTCCTCGTACGCGATGTCGTTGCGGGCCAGCTCCAGGGCGATGGCCAGCATGTTCAGGCAGTACATCGCCATCCAGCTCGTGCCGTCGCTCTGGTCGAGCCAGCCGCCGCCGGGCAGCGCCTCGCTGCGGTTGAAGACGCCGATGTTGTCCAGCCCCAAAAAGCCGCCCTGGAACACGTTGCGGCCCTGCGCGTCCTTGCGGTTCACCCACCAGGTGAAGTTGATGAGCAGCTTGTGGAAGACGCGTGAGAGGAACTTCACGTCCGCCACCCCGCTCGCCCGCCGGTCGATCTGGTAGACGCGCATGGCGGCCCACGCGTGCACCGGCGGGTTCACGTCTCCGAACGCCCACTCGTACGCGGGGAGCTGCCCGTTGGGGTGCATGTACCACTCGCGCAGCAGCAGCACGAGCTGGCCCTTGGCGAAATCCGCGTCCACCATCGCCAGGGGAATGCAGTGGAAGGCGAGGTCCCAGGCGGCGTACCAGGGATACTCCCACTTGTCCGGCATGGAGATGACGTCGTGGTTGTTGAGGTGCGTCCACGTGTGGTTGCGCCCGCCCCAGCGCTCGGGCGGCGGGGGCGGCTGGGCGGGGTCGCCCTCCAGCCAGCGGCGCACGTCGTAGTGATAGAACTGCTTGCTCCACAGCAGCCCGGCGATGGCCTGCCGCTGCACCAGCCGCTCGTCGTCGCTCGCCTCGGGGGCGAGGAGGGTGGCGTGGAACGCGTCCGCCTCGGCCTTCGTCGCATCGAACGTCGCGTCGAACTCCGCGCCGAGGGATGCGGCGCCGGAATCGGTCGCGGAGAGGCGCATGCGGACGACGCGCTCCTCGCCGGCGGGGATCACGAGGCGGTAGCGGGCGGCGGCCTTCGTGGCGGGGCCCTCGTCGAGCACGGCGTCGTGCTTTCCATCGACCACGAAGTCGTGGAAGGCGTCCTTGGCGTGCGGGGGAGATTCCGCGCTGCCGAAGAGCTTCGCGGCGTTGGTCTCGTTCTCGGTGAACAGCAGGTCCGGCGCGCCCTCGCACGTCCAGTGGTAGCGGCCCAGCGTGTTGTGCTCCGCCAGCACCTGCGCCGCGCCGTCTCTCGATGGGAGGCGGGTGAGCGACGGGCGATAGCCGCGCTGGCCCCAGCTCCACGTGTTGCGGAACCAGAGCGTGGGCAGGAGTTCCAGCACCGCTTCGTCCGGCCCGCGGTTGGCGACGGTGACGCGGACCAACACGTCCGCAGGGCCGCCCTTGGCGTACTCGACGAAGACGTCGAAGTAGCGGTCCCCGTCGAACGCGCCGGTGTCCAGAAGCTCGTACTCCGGTTCGTCGCGCGTGCGGCGGGCACTCTCCTCGCGCAGGCGGTCGTACGGGTAGGCGGCGTGCGGATACTTGTACAGCGCACGCATGTACGCGTGGCTCGGCACGTTGTCCAGGTAGTACCAGAGCTCCTTGGCGTCCTCGCCGTGGTTGCCCTCGTTGCCGGTGAGGCCGAAGAAGCGCTCCTTGAGATACGGATCGCGCCCGTTCCACAGGGCGAGGGAGAAGCAGAGGCGCTGGCTCTGGTCGCAGATGCCCAGCAGCCCGTCCTCATTCCAGCGGTACGCGCGCGAGCGGGCGTGTTCGTGCGGGAAGGTGCTCCACGCCTCGCCGTCCGCGCTGTAGTCCTCGCGCACCGTGCCCCATGCGCGCTCCGACAGGTACGGGCCCCACAGCCGCCAGTCGGCCGTGCCCTCGCGCGCATCGGCCAGGCGGGCGTGCTCGGGCGTGAGGGGCGGCGGGGGCGGGGTGGCGGGGGGAGTCTCGGCCGGCATCAGTACAGCGTCACCTGCTGGGTGAGGCCGCCGTCCACGTAGTAGGTGCTGCCCGTCACGTACTCCGCGTCGTCGCTGGCGAGGAAGACGGCGACCGCGGCCACCTCCTCCGGCCGCCCGAAGCGCCCCCAGGGGATCTCGCTCACGGCGTTCTTCATCGCCTCGGGGTCTTCCAGCACGTACTTGTTGATGGGCGTGGCGATGGCGCCCGGGGCGATGTTGTTCACGTTGATGCGGTGCGGTGCCAGCTCCATCGCCAGGTTGCGCATCATCATGCGGATGCCGCCCTTGGACGCGCAGTACGATGTGTAGCCGGGGAACGGGATGTCTTCGTGGACCGACGAGACGTAGATCAGCTTCCCTCCCCCGCCCTGCTTCACCATCTCGCGCGCCGCGGCCTGGCTCACGACCATCGCGCCGTAGAGGTTCACGTTCAGTACGCGGTGCCACTCCTCGTCCGTCTGCTCCAGGAACGGGCGCTTGATCTCGATGCCGGCGTTGTTGACCGCGATGTCGATGCGCCCGAAGGTGGAGACGACCTCCGCCACCATCCGCTCCACGTCCTCGCGCTTGCTCACGTCCGCCTCCACGGCGATCGCCTTGATGCCGAAGCTCTCGATGGCCTTCTTCGCCGCAGCCTCGTCGGGCGGGCTGCCGGGGCGGTAGTTCACGCAGACGTGCGCGCCCTCGGCCGCGAACCGCGCCGCGATTCCCTCGCCGATGCCGCTGCTGGCGCCCGTGACGAGCGCGACCTTGTCTTTCAAGCGCATGCTGTGGCTCTCTGTTCTGGATTAGGACGGGATGTAGATCCGGCGCATCGAGCCGCCTGGACCTGGATCACCAGGCGGGAAGCAACAGAGATACGCCCCCGCTCGCGATCCCGCAAACCTCCGTTGGAGCGGCGTAGAAGACCGGGAAAGAAGCCGTTCGCGCGAGCGTATCAGCAGATGCGGGAGAGCGGGCTGTGCAGCGGGGAGCGCGACGTCGACCGCGTGCCGCCGGGTAGTGTGGTGAACGGTTGGAGCCGCGGGTTCGCGCTTTACATTGCACTCGGCTTGATGCGCCTGTGAAATCAGAGCGTACAGCAAAGAATCACTCTCGCACGCGCTACATCGAGCGCACACGAGCATGAGCACTGCACGCGAAGATGAACGGCAGGACGAACAGGATGAGAAGCGGCCGGAGTATGACTTTAGCGGTGGCGTGCGAGGCAAGTCCGCAAACCGCTATCGCGGCGAGACGCAGGGAATCCCTGACGTGATCGACGAGTTCCGTCCGCGCCCCCGCCCCAGCGAGTCCGTCTCCATACGGGTTCCGCTCGACGCCTTGGAGACGATCAAACGCATCGCCGCATCACGCGACATGTCCGTAGAGGCACTGCTGAAGTTCTACATCGGCGAGGGGCTTCGCCGCGACATCGCCGCCGGACGC
>DASRQW010000022.1 GCA_035696245.1 Longimicrobiaceae bacterium
GACGAAGCTGGCCTGGGCGCGCGTGAAGCGATGCAGACGGGCGAAGTCGACGTAGCCGCGGTCCATCACGTAGATCGCGCCTGCTTCCAGGGGCAGTTCGTCCAGCAGCGAGACGTCGGAGGTGCGAGCCGGAGTGATCCGCAGGAACGACGGGATGCTGCCTTTGAGGTCGAGCAGGGTGTGGAGCTTGACCCCAGCCTTCGTGCGGCGGAAGGGTGCCCAGGGGAAAAGGGAGAGACACAGGCCAATGGTGGTGGAGTCGAGCGCGTAGACGGTCTCCTCCAGGGCCACGCCGAAGTGTTCGCCGGCGTACAGACGCCTGGCCTCGGCGATCAGCACTTGGGCGAAGTCGGCGTAGATCCTCCAATCGCGCTTCTCGTTTGCGTCGGCGAGTGTCGTGCGGGAGATGGCCGGGCAGCGGAAGCCGAGGTGGTACAGCCGCTCGGGAATCGCGCCGAGACAGGCCTCGACGTCGCGCAGGCTCTCGCGAAAGGTGAGCTGCGCGAAGACCATCGCCAAGAACTGGTCCCAACAGGTGAAGCGCCGAACCCGGTGATCGCCCCGATACCGCTTGACCAGACGGCGGAACGTGTGCCGCGGCAGATGGTCGAGCAACTGGGAGAACATGGTGCGTCCCTCGTACATGGGCAGTCCTGGCTGAAGTTCAAGCCAGGCTCGCACCCCGAGGGACCGAGTTCAAGTCGGTGACAGCACAACAACGACGTAACCTGTTATCTGCACACACTACAGCATCATCTATTTACGTTAACCGGACAGTACTGCAGTTTACCGGCTGAACTTCGCGCTTTGCTTTTCGCCGGCATCTCCTCGCATATCTTTTTCACGAAGCATCACCAGGAGGATGCCGCCAGGGATGATCTCGCCCGCGACGGTCCACAGGCGGGAGACAAGGGAGAGGGATGCGGCGACGCCCGTGGGGACGAACGCGCCGAGCAGCAGCGTCAGTGCGGCTTCGCGGAACCCCAGCCCTCCCGGGGCGATGACCACCACGTAACCAACGATGAACGACAGGGCGTTGATCGCGATCACCGCCGGCAGCGCTGATGTCGGGAGTGGGACGAACGAGCGTAGAAAGAGGTAGAACGCGCCGCCGTAAAGCATCCACTGCAAAGCACCTAACGCCAGCAGCAGCAGCCCGTCTCCCCATCCCCCCCGCCAGTCCAGCTCCCCCTTGCGCGTCACCTTGGCGAACGCACGCACTCCGGCGCGAATCACGCGCGGATGCACCAGCGCGAACCCGATCGGCGCGATCCACCGCAGCACCGGCAGCACGCCCGCAAGCCTCCCGGCGACCGACAGCGGCAGCATCCACACGCCCACCATCCCGGCGGACAGCAGCAGGAAGACCATGTGGACCAGCAGCGAGGTCACCATGGCCGAGCCTGGCAGGCCTACAGACGAGCCGAGCTGCGCCAGGCTGAGGAACTGCCACACGACGCCGGGGATGTAGCGGCTGAAGTTGGAGACGAACCACGCGCGTGCCAGCGGCAAGAACGACACGCGCGCACCGCACCGCGCCAGCACCTGCTGCCACACCGCGACCCCTACCAGCAGCACCAGGCACAGCGCGACGACGGAGAGAGCGAGCAGCCCCGGCCGCACGTCCCAGTGGAACGCGCGAAGCTGCTCCCTATGTCTGTAGATGGAACGGCCGAGGAACCCGAACGCCGCCGCGATCAGCAGCCACGAAAGCGCGCGCTGGAGGGCGGGGGAGAGCTTCTTCACGCGGGGACGGGCTCGGCCGTGACGGGTGTGTGGCGCCCGCGACGGAAGTGCGTCGCGAGCAGGTAGAGGCCGTACGCCGCGAGCAGGCCCAGCGTCAGCAGGTACAGCATCAGCCCCGTGCGCAGCGCCGGCGGGTCGAAGGTGAATACAACCTCGTGCGCGCCTGCGGGGACGATGACGCCGCGCAGGGCGTGGTCGGTCCGCAGGATGGGTGACTCGCGGCCGTCCACCGTCGCGTGCCACGCCTTGTAGTAGTTGTCCGCCAGCACCAGCAGCGCCTGCCGGTCCGCCTGCGTGCGCACGGCCACGCGATCCGGCGTGTACGAGGCGACGGAAGCGGCGCCGTGCAGCGGAGTGGAAGGAAGCTGGACAGGCGTCGCGGAGTTGACGACCGCCGTCGTCCGCGGGTCGAAATTGGGCGCGGACATCATCTGCAGCGCGCCACCGGGCACGTTCGTCGTCACCAGGCTGGGGACGAGGTACGCGCGGGGGAGGGCACCGATGTTCTCGTACACGAAGGCGCTGCCACGGTGCACCTCGCGCAGGAACGGCGCGGCGATCTCCTGGCCGGAGACGAGGTAGCGCACGTTGCCCGCGTTCAGGAACGCGCCGCTGGGCGCGCTGAAGTTGTGGAAGTCGGGGTCCACGCCGGGCCCGGCGCCCACGAACTCGTTCCACTGCTGCATCTGGTTGCCGTGCTCGCCGCCCGCCTGGTCGATGTCGAAGCGCATCAGGTAGTTGCGCTCGCGGTATCCCCCCAGCACCCAGACGCGGCTGGGCTGCGGCTGCGACCGGAGGAACGAGGCCACGTCGTCCTCCGCGAACATCTCGTTCGGCGCGGGAACGGTGCGGAAGAACGGCCGGCCGACGACGCCCAGGTCCAGCACCGTCAGCACCGCGAGCAACACGACGGCCGGACGCAGGCCCAGCGAGCCGCGCAGCCAGGCCCAGAGCAGGGCCGCTACGAGCAGCACGAAGAACGCGAACCGGAACGGCGTTCCCACCGCGCCGGCGAGCTCCGGCGGCGTCCCCGCCTTGGCGGACGCGCCCAGCACGAAGCCGAGCGCCACCATCCCTCCCAGGATCCACGTCGCCGCCCCGAACGCCTTCTCGCCTTCGTTCGTCCTGCGCAGCGGCGAGCGGGCCGCGTCCCGCTCCTCGCGCATGCGCGCCAGCGCCTCGAGCGCGAGCGTGGCCATCGACACGAGCGAGAGGACAACGAGGAAGAAAGACAGGTTGGGCGCGCGGAACTTCTTCGTGCCCGGCAGGAGCTCGTAGTACAGCCGATAGATGGGCGTGTTGCCGCCCAGCGAGATGGAGAGCGCGAAGAGGCCCAGGCCCACGAAGAACCACCAGTAGCGGCTCTTGCGCGCGTACGCCCAGCCCAGCGCGAAGAGCGCGAGCACGACGGCGCCCACGTACTCGGTGTGCAGCTTGATGGGGCTCTCGCCGTGGTACGTCTCCAGCACGCCGTGCATCTCCGGCACCGCCACGTCGGCGATCTCGCCCGGGGGCATGGAGTACGACGTCGAGTATTCCCACCCGCGGCCTCCGGACATGCCGCGTGGCGAGTCCGGCACGTAGTCCTGGAACGGCAGGAAGTTCACCGACGCCATCACGAATGCGAAGGCGATGGCGGCGACTCCGAGGCCCAGGACGCGCGCCAGCTCGCCCCGGCGGCGGTGCACGCCGAAGTGGAAGACGAGGAACACGGCCCAGATCGCGGCGCCCAGCAGCAGGTAGTACGCGTTCTGGATCTGGAACGAGAGGAGCGCGAACCCGACCGTCGCCGCCAGGCCGGCGAACGGCGCCAGCTTCCCGCCCGTGCGCACGCCCATGTGGATCAGCGCGAAGACGAGCGGCGCGAAGGTGACCACGATGATGCGGCCCTCGTGGCCCGCCAGCACCCACGACATCGTCAGGCCCGTGAACTCGAACATCAGCCCGGAGACGAGCGCCACCCAGCGGCGCGTTCCCATCTCGCGCGCCAGCAGGTTCATCCCCCATCCCGCGAAGCCGAACTGGATCACGAACAGCGCGGGCCAGATGTTCTTCACGCCCAGCGTCCAGTCCGCCAGGAACCGGAAGGGATAGAAGGTGCTGCCGGGGTTCGCGTAGAGTGGCACGCCGCCGTAGACGTATGGCACCCACTTCGGCACGTGCCCCGCGGCGAAGCTGCGCGAGATGAACTCGTGGAAGAAGTAGCCGCCCGCCAGGTAGTCGCTGCCGTAGATGCCCTTGCCCGGCATCAGCGCCGGCAGGAAGTACAGCAGCGCCAGCCCGAAGTACACCAGCGCGGCGAAGCGCAGCGTGCCCGTGAAGCCGCCGAACGCGGGCGCCGCGTCGTCTCTCGGCAGGGATGACGGGGCGGCGGGAGACGGCGGGCGGGGTGCGGGGCGGGCGGGCTTTGGGTTCTTCATGGACGGGAGCATGGAGGAAAAGGCATGACGCCGCGCGCGTCAGCGGCGATTCGTTGCAGGAAGCGTAGATGCTGCGCGGCCACGGCGTCCCACGAATACTTGCGGGCCACGCGGCGGGCCTCGGCGCTGATGGTTGCGCGCGTGTCACCGTCGCCGAGCAGGGCGTCGATGGCGTCCGCGAGTGCCCTGGGATCGTCCGGTGGAACCACACGGCCCGCCCGCGGCGCGCATAGGACCTCCGGAAGCGCACCCACCGCGGAAGCGACGACGGGAACTCCCGCGGCCATTCCCTCGATCGCCACGATCGGGAGCCCCTCGAAGCGCGACGGCATCAGCAGCGCGAGAGCGCCGGCGAAGAGGCGGAATGCCTCGGCCTGGGGGAGGCCCGGCTGGACATCCACGTTGTTCTCGATCCCCAGCTCGCGGATCATCGCGGGAAGTCGGCCGGCGTCCTTCCCCCGGCCCACCATACGCAGGCGGACGGACGGCCTCTCCATTGCCAGGAGAGCCACGGCGGAAAGAAGTGTATCCAGCCCCTTCTGCTGCACGTCGAAACGGCCGAAGTAGAGCAAGAAGTCGCTCTCGGCGCGGCGGATCGAGAACAGCTGCTGGGGGACGCCGTTCGGGATCACCTCCAGGTATGCGCCGGCGGGAGCGTGCGGGCGCACCTGCTCGATCGTGAAGCGCGAGACGCCGCTCACCCACCTCGCGCGCGAGAGTTGCCGCCTTTCGAAGGCGCGGACCGCGGGGCCGAGCACACGTCCCCAGCGCTGCTCCGCGGTCGGCCCCATCAGCATGTGAACGATCAGGCCGACGGGGCGACCCGTGGGCACCGACACCGGCGTGTACACCGAAAAGTCCGAGATGGCCGCGTCGAAATCCGCGGTGCGGAGCAGACGGCTCGCCGCGCGCGCGAACGTCAGCCGGCTCCAGGCGTAAGGCTTCGGCGCACCAAGACGGACGTAGCGCACACCGTCCACCACCGCGTCGCGCGCGCCGGGGAACCGTCCCGTCGCCACCGTCACGTCCACGTCCTCCGCCAGCCGGCGGTAGACCTCGTGCACGCGCACGGCGCCGCCCCCGGCGAGCCACGGGTTCGGCAGGGAGTCGTAGATGCAGTGCAGGACGCGGAGCTTCACGGCCCGCGGCGGGCGATGAAGAAGTTGGACCCCAGCGCCACGTCCCACAGCGCGCGCATCGGCGCCGAGTCCGTCACCCAGCGCCGGCGCGCGACCCACGCGGCCACCTTGCTCTTGAGGCCGGACGACATCTCCGCCGGGCGGGAGATGCGCTCGCGCATGTAGGCGATCCAAAGCTCGCGAGGGGAGACGAGCACGCGGAAGCCGCGGCGCGCCAGCATCTTCAGAACCGCGCGGCGAGTGGGGATCACGCCCACGCCGTAGTTGCCCGCGCCGCCTCCGCGCACCCTCTCGAAGTACCACACCTGCACGGGCCGCGGCATCAGCACCAGCCCGGCCATGCGGTAGTGCGGGTCGTTTACGATGCTCGCCAGCGCGAACGGCTTGGGCGTCACGAGGTAGAGCACGCCGCCGGGGCGGAGCACGCGGCGGATCTCGTCCATCGTCCGCTCCCGGCCCTGCACGTGCTCCAGCACGTTGTCCAGCACTACGAGGTCGAACGAGCCGTCGTCGAACGGAAGCGTCTCGCCAAAGCCCTGGCGGACGTCGATCTCCACGCCGTGCTCCCGCGCCCGCACCCGCCCGCGCTCCACGCTACGCTCGTACGGCTCGATCCCGCTGGCCTTTGCCCCCGCCTCCGCGAAGGCGACGAGCACTCCGGCATCACCGCAGCCGACGTCGAGGACGGCAGCGCCGCGCGGGTCGAAGTCCGGCACGTAGCGCCGCAGCGTCGCGAGGATGAAGCCGCCGCGCGGGTACTCGCTGACGTAGTGGCTCTTCCACTTGTCGAAGTTCTCCGACTGCCACCAGTTGGCGCGGTCGGCCTCCAGCAGCGCCAGGTAGCCGGGCTCGACGGACGAGGAGTCGTGCCAGGCGGTCGCGGGGGATGGCGAAACAGGATCGAGCTCGGACGGGATGGGGGGCCTCCTTCGGTTGAAGTCGCAGTGACGTGCGCTCAATTCTATGCGCCCGGGCACGCCTGCGGGAGGCCAGAGGTAAAACGAAGCGGCCTCCCCCGCGTGGGGAGGCCGCCGCGGGCGTGGCCGCCGGCGCGTCAGGGGCGCCAGGCCGGATCGTAGAACGATGGGCCCAGCCAGCTGAGCGGGGCCGTCTTTCCGGTGGAAACCTCCACGATGTCGATCATTCCGGTGCTCGCATTTCGCGCGGCGATGAACCGGTCGTTGGGCGCCCAGGTGATGCCCAGTTCATAGCCCGCGCGGGTCACGGTGCGGATTCCCGTCCCGTTCGAGGCCATCACGCGGATGGGTCCGTACGCGTTGTTTCCGGCATAGATATAGCCGATGGTGTCGCCGTGCGACCACTCGGGCGAGTGGCCGGGCACGTCCAGGGCCGAGAAGCTTCCGGTTGCCATGTTCAGCACCCGCATCACCGTGTTGCGGCTGCCGAGCGCCTCGCGGAAATACGCCACGCGCGTGCCGTCGGGAGAGGGTGACGGGTGCGCCTGGATGATCCCGTCGTTCTGGAAGGCCGGAACCAGCTGCAGAGCGCTCCCGTCGGGGTGGATGCGATACGGCGCACCCTTGAAGTCCTGGTCGTAGCCGCCGAAGTACACCCACTGCCCGTCCGCGGAGGGGTGGCCCCACAGCTCCGCGAGCAGCGTGTCGGCCCGGACGAGACGAGCCGAGTTGCCGCCGAAGTCCGCGAGATACGCGTGCGTCAGCCCCACGCTGTACATGAACTTCTGCCCGTCGGCGAACCAGCGCGGCGAGCGCGCCTGCGGCTGCGCGACCAGCCGGGTTGCGGCGCCGCCCGCGATGGGCGGAATAGATCCCGTCGCTGCGGCCCAGCAGGAGGGTGCCGGCCGGAACTGCGGTGACCCCGATCGAGTCCTCGAACGCGCCGCTGGTGGCGTAGACGGTACCCGCGCCGAACACCGGTGCCGTGACGACGCCGCCGGAGAGCGTGAGCCCGCCCGTAGCCGCCAGCGTCGCCGTCTTCGCCAACGCGTTGCCGCCGCGGTCCCGTACGGTGGCCGTCACGGAGATGCTGCCCCCGATCACGAGCATGGTGTCGCGCGGCGAGAGAGCGACGGAGGCCGGGGCTCCCGGAGTGACGGTGTACGAAGCCTGCGAGCTCGGACCGATAGTCGGGGCGCTGACCCGCAGCGTGGCTGCACCGGAATGGGTGCCGAACTTCACGCGGAAGGCGGCGCGTCCGCTCGCGTCCGTGGTCGCAACGGCGGTCGGCTGATAAGCGGCGCTTCCGAGCGGCGCCGCCAGCAGCGAGGTTGCGGAGCCAGGGGCCGTTTCGGCGGTGACGTTCAGCCCGGCCCGCAGGTGGCCGGTGCCGTCATGCACCTCCACCACCAGCGGCGCGGCGATCTCGGCGCCGATGGTATCCGTAGCGCCGGCCCCGGAGATCACGATCACCTCGGGCGGCCGCGGAGGCTCGGTGGTGCCGCTGCATGCCGTCAACGCGGCGCACAGCCCGAGCGTGGCCAACCGCCCCGCGTGGGAAAGAGGTTTCACGGACGATTCGTACATGGCTCCACATCGTGCGGGAAGGGGTTGGACCGACGGCGGAGCGCAATCTGTACAAAAAGGCGCCGCGCGGGAACGTAATGCCGTCGCGGTTCCCTCGCTATCAGTTCCTGCGGGATGCGTGACGGGAGAAGGAGTTGGTTCCGGAGGACGTGGATGGGTGAGGGTTTGCGGAATTCCCGCCGTGGGCGCGGCAGCGAGGGTCAGCCCCTGCGCGCGACGGACCGGTACACCTCCGCCAGCCGGTCGGCGATCACCGGCCACGAGAAACCGGCCTCAACGTCCTCGCGCCCCTGCAGGCCCATGCGCCGCGCGCGCTGCGGATCCGCCATACACGCACGCACCGCGTCTGCCAGCGCTGGCGCGTCGCCCGGCGGCACCAGGAAACCGTTCCGCCCGTCGCGCACGATGTCCACGATCCCCCCCGCCGCGCTGGCGATCACTGGCTTGCCGTTCACCATCGCCT
>DASRQW010000023.1 GCA_035696245.1 Longimicrobiaceae bacterium
GGTCGAGGGCGTTCTGCGGATTGGTGCTCATGAGCTGCCCTCTCGTTCAACCTGATTGCCACCGCCTATCGACGGCTCACGTGCAACCCAGCCTTCGACAGTGCGGATGTGAGTACCCAGCCACGCCTCGTTGAGTCGGCCGACCGGCCGGCCGGCACGCTGCTTCAGGCGGGCGTACGCGTCGCGGTGAGAGGTGCCGGTGCGGCCGCAGAACTCGCGGACTCGACGCGTGAGCAGCGTGCGCAAGGCGCGCCGCTTCGCCTCCAGCGGGACATCGCTCCCGCACCCGGGCCCCGCGGCTTCGCGAAGCGCAAATGCGAAGGCCAGCGGATCCTCCAAGCTGAGGCCGCACTGCTCCGCCACTGCTTTCGCGCGGGCGATCTCCGCCGGCGCGACGACGTGCGAGCCGAACACGATCTCGGCTTCGGCGGCGGTGGAGCCGAGGGCGCGGAAGTCGGCTTCCCCGGCCGCAAGCGTGGCGGTTCGCTGATCAGGATCGCTCGCCGTCGGCCCCTCCCGCAGGTGGTGTGAGCGTTCCTCCGCTAGAGCGCGTGCATGCCGAAGGAGTGCGGGGTCGGCGGGGAGGTAAAGGTACGCGTGCTGCTCGCGAAGCCCGCTCACGATGCGCACGAGGCGGCCGACGACCTGGCGGAAGAACAGCTCGGTGCTGGCGTTCGTGGCCCACACTCCCACGCGCAGCCGCGGAATGTCCGTACCTTCGCTGACTTGGCGGACGGCGACGATCCACGGTTCACGCCCCGCTGCGAAGCGGGCGATCACGGCGGAGGCGCCGGGGTCGTCCGAGAGCGCCACGGCCGGCGCGACATCGGTCAGCGTCTCGATAAAGTCCGCGACCCTGCGCGCGTGCACCTGGTCCATGCAGACCACGAGCGCCCCAGCGTCAGGATGCCCGGCACTGCGAACCTCGAGGAGGCGCTGGTGAGCGCGCGACAATGCGTGCCGCATCCATCCCCCAGCAGGGTCAAGCGCGGTGCGCAGCCGCGCCGCAGAGTCTTCCCGCGAAATCACCTCCCCAAACCCAGCCCTCCGCATACGCCCGCCCTTGTACCACGCGGTATCCCCACCAAAGCTCACGAAGAAGATCGGACGGACAACCCCGTCTCCAAGGGCCTGCCCGTACGGATACCGGTAGTCCGCCACCGAGACACCGTCCTCGTCGTAGCGGATGAACGGGATGCGCGCCGCGTCGCTGCGGAACGCCGTGCCGGAGAGGGAGAGCCGATGCCGGGCTCCGCCGAAGGCATGCTGCAGCGCATCCGCCCAGCTCTTCCCTTCCCCAGCGTGATGGCACTCATCGAGAATGATCCAGCCCGTGCCCACCGCACGACGGTAGCGTTCGGGATCCGCGAGCACCTGCTGGTAAGTGAGCGCGGCCCCGCGAAAGCCGGAGTGCAGTTCGCCGCCGGTGATCTCCGTGCAGAGCTCGATTCCGTGGCGGCAGGCGGCGGCCTGCCACTGCTTTCGCAGGTGCGAGGTGGGGCAGACGACGCAAAGTGTGTCTCGCTCGGCCAGACGCGAGGAGTCCGCCTGCGCGACAAGATGGAGCGCGAAAGTTGTCTTACCTGCCCCTGGCGTGGCTTCCGCCAGGAAGTCCCGCGGCCGTTGCATGCTCACCCACGTGTGCACCGCCTCGCGCTGCCAGGTCCGGAGCACCGCGGGGGACGCGGTCCCTCGCGATGCCGCTGCGTCGCCCCACGAGCCGCTCATGTGTCGGTCGGTCATGCGCTGAGGGGCTGTGCCCCGGCCTTGGGGGATCTCCTGTTCTTCCTTCAGGTCGGCGGATAGTACCCCAGGGGCGGAGGCGGGGGACGGTCCCGGGCCGCGGCTTGGGGGTACCAGCAACCACCGAAATCCCAAGGATTCCCTCGCACGAGAACTACCGTGAGCGACGCGCCCCTTGAACAGCGGATCAACGCCCGAGCACAGCTTCAGCACCTTGCGGACAAGCTCTACGCCGATCCGACGGCGGCCCTCCGGGCGATCCGTCAGCACGCCCACGCGGAAGGCCCCGAAGCGGTGCGGCTGAAGCTCGAACAGGACTTCGCGGCGTTCGGGGAGCCCGGTGCTCTCGTTCAAGGTCCTGCGCGAGATCGCGCGCAGGGCGTGTTTCGAGAGGGTGGATTGGCGGCCCAGATGGAGAAGTGGCTCGCCCTGGACCACCCCCCTCGGCCACCGCTGGTTGCGGCCGACACACAGATCGAGTCAGGGTTGCACAGCCCGAACGCGGAGCAGAGTGGGAGACATTCGCCGGATGCGGAGCGAGTGCCCTCCCCGGGCGAGCGGTTGAACGCGGAGGAGCAGCTCGCCTACGATCAGCTGAAAGCGTATGCGGAGGCGCTGGAACGTGCCGACAGGCGCCAGGAGGCCGAAGCTCAGCTGCATGCGATCCACGACCACCGCGCGCATCTCGCAGCCGCCGAAAGCAGCCTGCCGACCGCGAAGGCGTCGTTGCGGGATGAAGTCGCGGGAACGTATCGCGACGGCGGAAAGGCAATGGAGCAGATCGAAGCTGCGATGAGGCAGGACGGCCCAGCGGAAACGGCGCGGCGGATCCGCTCCGGTGAACTGCTCGCGAGGGAGCAACGCCATGCCGTGGGGCGCACCCGAGCGTTCGGGCTCATCCCGCGACGTGACCGGCCGGCCGAAGGCGACGCGCGCGAACGGGTCGCGAAGCGCATCGAGACAATCGGCT
Organism: Longimicrobiaceae bacterium; assembly: GCA_035696245.1. Classification (NCBI taxonomy): domain Bacteria; kingdom Pseudomonadati; phylum Gemmatimonadota; class Longimicrobiia; order Longimicrobiales; family Longimicrobiaceae; species Longimicrobiaceae bacterium. The sequence goes on from DASRQW010000023.1 coordinate 2,714, forward strand.
TCTATGAGGGTGACCTGGGGAAGTGGAGCACGTTCACGCCCCAGGACGGGCCGGCCGTCCGCGGCGCCAAGAACGTTCGGGCTGCCCTGGACCGTGAGGAGGCCCGTGTCCTGGCTTACAGCGACATGGGCCCCGTACGCCGGGAGGTTGAAACGCGCCGAGCCCCGGCCCCGCATCCAACTCGCGAGGCGAGCCAGCTCGGGCACTCGGCGCAGCAGCACCTGGACAGCCTCTCGCGCGCGAGCCGCGAGCGAGTCACCCGCGCGGCGAGCTATGCGGGCGGCGATAAGATGACTGCGGCACTCGGGCACCTGCAGACCATTCAGGCGGCCGCTCGGACACTGCGGGAAGGCATGGAGGGTCCCGGCCACTGAACACCGAGCCGGGCGAGGGGGCCGGCATGACGGCCGACGTCACCCATTGAATTGCGGTACCCATGCCGAAGACCACGGACATCCCCGGTTGGCACCATCGCGCGGTTGTCAGGGCCGCCGGTGGAAACGCCAAGCAGCAGCGTCATCGTGGCCACCTGCGCGTTCTTGTTAGAGAGCGCATTCGAGGTCGCCCACTGCCGGAGAGATCCGTACGGTGACTTCGATGCCGCAGCGGCTGGCTCGCAAGCGAGTGGCTTCCCTAGTACATCGGGTTCGGCGCGTAGAGGCCCTGCACCTCTTCCATCTCCAGATAGTTGAGCTTCTCCGCATAGAGCGGCCGGTGACCCCGGACCTGCAGGAGCTGCTTCTCGGGCGGCATCCCGAGCACCTCGTCGGGGAGGAGCAGCTTGCGGCCCTTCTCTCCCAGGCTCTCCCCCACGTTGGTTCCCTTCCCAATCCACCCGGCGCTGTCCAGGCTCTTTCCGGAGTTCCCGCTGTCCGCGTAGACGGTCGCGTCTCCCGTAAGCTCCGAGAGCTCCTTCGCCGTCCGCAGGTCGTTCGTTCCGAAGAGCTGCTTGACGAACGCGTTGGCGAACATGGTCCCCCAGGCCTTGTCGTAGACGCTCTCCACCTGCTGCAGGTCCTGCACGATCATCCAGAACCGCACCCCGTAGCCCCCGACCAGGGACACGCCGCGCCGGACGGCGTCGATGCGCCCCAGGTTCGCGAACTCGTCGAGCATCATCACGATGGGCAGGTCCGGCGGCGCGGTCGTGCGGGTGATGATGTCGTTGATCGCGACGATCATGAGCCGCAGCCAGGGCGCGTGCGTCTCCAGGAACGATGGGGGAATCACCAGGTAGACCGTCTGGCGCACCCCCTCCGTCTTGATCAGGTGCAGATCGGCGTGGGCGAGCGGATTCGGGCGCGAAGCCCCGCCCCGGTCGCTGCGGATGAACTCGCCGAGCACGGCCGCCATCTGGGGGGAGTCCAGGAAGGCGAGCTGCGCCTGCGCGCTCGTCATGATGTTCTGGCGCGTGCGGTAGTCCGCCCCCAGCAGGATGTTGGCGACGCGCCGGACTTCCGGATGGTCGCAGCGGCCCATGTGGTTCAATACCGCCTGGAAGTCGTCGGCTCCGAGGCAGGTGAGGAACCGTAGGGTGAGCAGGTCGCGCCCGAAGGGCGTCTCCACCGGAAATGCGCTCTGGGGCGAGAGGCCGGCGTCGAACTGGTAGCAGATGTACAGCAGAATGCCCGTCGTGACCTGCCGGGCCATGCGGTCCCAGAAGGCGTTCTCTCCCTTGGACTCCAGGATCAGCGTCTCGGCTAGGGCACGGATCCGGTCGAGCGCGAGGCGAGCCTCGGGACCGGTGGTCGGGACCTGCCGGAGCGGGTTGTAGAAGGCGCGCATGTCGTGGGGATCGCGCCCCTCCAGCACCGTCACCTCGAAGGGGTCGAGCGCATAGATCCGGTGGCCCAACCGTGTGCGCCGGTGCTCCGCCGTCACGAAGAAGGCTTCGGCCTTGGGGTCGCTGAAGATCATCGATCCCCGGTATGCGAGCGCGTTGGGAAGCACCGTCCCGACGCCCTTGCCGGACCGCGTGCTCGCCATCGTGAGCAGGTGCCCCATCGACTCCCGCAGCACCAGCAGCGAGCCGTCCCGGTGGCGGCCGAGGATCAGCGTTCCTTCGAGCCCGAGGCCCGCGCGGAGCCGCCGCGTCTCCTCGGGCGTGGCACGGAACTCGTCGCCGGTCCCCCACGCGGCCGACCCGTGCGAAACGCTCGCCTGCTTCGTCCGCGGAGGCCGCACGCCGGCCAGCGTCCCGCCGCCGATCAGGCAGAAGAGCAGGGTGCCGAGGAGCCGGGCCCGGGCGATGAGCGGCCCGGCATCGGGCCGGGCGCGGAGCTGCGGCCACCACTCCAGGACGCGCGCCGGGTGATAGACCGGCCCATGCCACGCCAGCCCGAGCAGACAGGCCCCGATCAGCAGGACGGGAGCGCGCTGCCGTCGCGCGGGATCCGCGAGCATCCGCAGCGACAGCCCGGCCACCAGCAGGGCACAACACCCGAGCACGAGCCTCTGCCCGTCGGAGACGACGAGCACTGGTCGCCCGAGCCGGAGATCGTAGCCGAAATGGGCGGCGATCCACTGCGTCATCCCCAGCATCCCACCCAACACGGCGAGGACCCCGGCGAGCAGGTACACGTGGAGCGGGAGCGGCGCGCCGGCCGCGCGTTGCGTGACCAGCTCCGGCTGGCCGTCGGATCGGACGCGCATGTTCAGGCAGCGGCGGGCGCAGAAGGCGCGGGTGCCGCCGGAACGGTGTCCTTCGCCGCGGGCGCGGGGTGGTCCAGGTCCACGTCGCGGGGGACGAGCACGGTAATCGGATGCCCCGCCTCCAGGTGCAGGACCGGCGCCGCGTCGACGGCGCGCTCCAGCAGTCGGTCCGCGGCCGACCGGAGCGGCTGCGTGGCCGCGCCGACCGCGCGGTCGCGAGCGCTCGCAGCCGGGGGATAGCCGCCCGGAGCCACGGCCTGCGTCTGGCCGCCGCCGGGCGTCGCGTACGCGATCGCGGCTCCGAGCGCCGACAGCAGCGCAGCGCTCTCCAGCGTTTCCCGCGTCCGCCGGTCCACCCTCCCTGCCACCCCCGGCGCACCGCGGCGGTCCGCCGCCGGGAGGGCCGGGAGCATCCAGGTCCGGCCGTCCGCGAGCCGCACCTGCTCCCAGACGACGACGAGCCGCCGGCCTCCGACCGCGAGCCCGCTCCGGTACTGGCCGATCAGCAGCGAGCCCGCCGGAAGGACCACGCAGGCCAGCCGCGGGTCGTAGACGTCGCGGCCGACCCGCGCCAGCACCGGGCCCGGCACCTCACTGTTGATCTCGGACACCAGCGTCGCGGTGATCGCGTAGCCGGCGGACAGCACCCGCTCGCCCGTCCGGCACGGCCGACCCACGAAGGACGCGAAGCGGACCGCCGCAGGGCCCCCAACGCCGGCAGCCAGATCGGCGGGGGGAGGAGATGGGAGCTGCTGCGCCGCGCGCTCCGCCGCCTTCCGGTCCTCTTCGACCTGCTGCGCGCCGTAGGGATGGAGAGGCTGCGTGCGAGATCCACTCGCGGTGTCCACCTCCGCCGCGACGGCACCGCCGAAGCCCGCCGGCGAGCGGGCACCCGCCCCGGCATCCGTCATCGGATCGCGCTCCTCGCCGGCGGCGGCGCGAAGCCGCCGTGACGCGACCGCCCGGCGGAACGCCGCCCGCCGCAGCTCCGCGGGGCTCGCCACCGAATCCGGCGCCGGATCGAGCGGGGACGCAGCGGCGGGTTCGGCTGCGGCCGCCCTGGCGTCCCCCACGCGGCCGGCCGGGGCGGAGCCGAGGTCGCCCCGCGACGCCTCGGCATAGCTGCCGGGTCCCACGTCCCGACCGACAGGGACGAACCCCGCGGCACCGGAGGTGTCGCCCGCTGCGCGCGCTGGGGGCGCGGTGTCTCCGGCCAGCCTGCGCGCCTCCTGCGGGTCGGCCCAGGCGGCCCGCGGGCTCGCCGGCTGGTCCGCCACCACCGCGGGCGCGTCGGCCGTCGAGTCCGCGCTCGCCGCCATGGCAGCCTGCCGCTCGCGCATCCGCTGGCTCATCACCGCGAGCGCGACGAGGAAGACCCCGCCGACCACCGCGCCCGCAAGGGCGGCACGCCGCCGGTTGATCCCGAACCGCTCCGCGAACGCGGCCACCGCGGCCCCCCTCTCGGGCGTTTCGCTCATCTCTCCTCCGGCGACGGGCGGCGAACGATCAGGAGCCGGAGGGGCTGGCCGCCTTCGCCGGCGGGAATCAGTAGCACCATGCGCTGCATCACCCGGTCAGTGAGGATGCACCCGTCCCGCACCACGTACTGGACCAGCTCGTATTCCCCGTCCGCTGCCAGCTCGTACAGCACGGCCAGATCGGAATGGTAGGCATCCGGCGGGAGCCGCACGCAGGTCTGGCGGCCGTTGTCGAAGACCACCCGCGGCACCCACGGGAACCGCCGGTCGGGGGTCACGCGGTAGTCGAAGTGCAGTTCCGCCAGGCCGTCGAGCGTCATGCCGGCGCGCGGGTCCAGCGCCGCGTCCGCGGCAGGGAACGGGCCCGCGTCCCCGACCGGTCCGCCGGGGTCGTGATGCCGCACCAGCGTCTCGTCGGGATAGTAGAACTTGATCTCGCGGGTGTAGGGCAGCGTGGGATTCGTCCCCGCCCTCCCCCCGCACGGCGCGGAATCGAGGGTGAAGTGGTAGATCCGCCGGGAGGTGGTGACCACCAGGTTGGTCGTCAGGTCGCACGCATCCGGCAGGGCCGCCGGCTTCGCCACGACCAGAGGGGTCGAATCGGGACCCGCGGCGAAGTCGACCACCCACCGCTCCGGGTCGCCGACGACGTGGTCGACCACCCGCTCGCCCGGCTGCAGCTCGGCCGTGCAGACCCGGAGCGGCGCGCAGCGGAGCACGGGCTGGACGTGTCCGTACGGGATCATCGAGTAGGTCCCGGCCTCCAGCACACGCGCCTGGCCCGTGCGGGCGTAGGCGGCGGTCGCCGCGCGCGCGTTCGCCGAGTCCAGCGGCGAGCGCTGGGCGGCGAGGGGGCGGGCGGAGAGCAGCACGAGCGCCGCCAGCGCGGATGCGATTCGCGTCATCTCGTCTCCTTCGGGGGCATGGCCGCCGGGGCGCCCTGCGGAGCCCGCTGCGCATCGCGCAGGCGCTCGCTCGCCGCGGCGTCCATGAGGCCCCGCACGTCCTGGAGGTTCACGGCCGCGCCGTCGTTGAGCGGGGCCCAGCTCACGTCGGTCACGTAGAGCCCGAGCGGGTTGTCGATCAGCTGCTGCTCGTCGGCCGGGGGGACGACCGCGGTGCGCAGCGTGCCGTGCCACGGCCGCACCATCGCCTGCCCTCCCCGCACCGGGACCTCGTACTCGTCCCACTCCACCTCCCACGTGCTTTCGCTGCCGGCCACGCGCCGGACGGAGCGCACCTGCACCAGCCGGATCAGCTCGCGGGAAAGCAGGTGCGGGTTGTTCCTGGGGGCGGAGAAGTAGGCGTCGACGTACGTGCGGCCGGGCCCGCGCGTGTACGCGTAGCCGCGGTCGATCATCTGGTTCTGCGCGACGGGATCGGAGACCACCCCGCGCATCGCGTCGATGAAGCGGCGCACCTCGCCGCGGATCAGGCGCTCTTCGGGCACGGGCATGTCCTCCACGCGCCCGAACGCCCGCGGCTGCCCGAGCCGGTCCACCTCGACCAGGTAGGGCACGATCCTCGACTGCCGTGCCAGCGCCACGGCGCCCTGGACCGCGATCGCGCTCACCGCCGCGAGGATGAAGACCAGCGCCCGCAGGTAGCGGATCCGGTTCTCCATCTCCTCGACGTGCCGGTCGCGCGCCCAGCGGGCGGCGTGGTACGGCGAGACCGGCGTGATGGGCGCCGTGTGCTCGCCGCTGCCGGTCGGGGGAGATGCGGCCAGGAGCTCCGTCGCCGCGTCGGGTGCCGAGCAGTCCGCCAGGGTCTCGGAGAGCATCGTGGTCACCCCGCCTTGCCGGCGACCGCCGCCGGCAGGTTGAGACGGAGGTCGGCCAGGGCGCGGGCGTACTTGGAGGGATACGACCAGACGAGGTAGACGTAGAAGCAGACGGAGACGAGCACGAGCACCACCACCATGGGATCGAGGTAGACGACCTCGACCGAAAGCCGTACGGTCCGTCCGTCCAGGACGAACTGCGGCTGGAGGGTCCGGCGCGTGACGCTCGCCAGCAGGTTGCGGCTCCAGAAGTCGGCCAGCCGCATCCCGAGCGCCGCCAGCGGCAGCGTCAGGAAAAGGCGCAGCCCCAGCACCACCGCCTGCTTAAGGAAGGCTTCCGTCATCCCGGCTGTGACCCGGAACGAGGCGAAGCCGGCGAAGAACGGCCCGAACCCGATCAGCAGGATGGTCTCCAGCTCGACGAGCACCACCTGGAGGGCGACGAAGGCGAACCCCACCTCCAGCACGACGACCCCGATCCCCACCACCACGGTGGAGAAGACGACGTCCAGCAGGACCGTCGCGGCCAGGATCCGCAGGGCGTGGAGATGCGCCACCAGGACGCCCACGCCCAGGAACCCGCCGTCCACCGCGCCCTGCTCGATCAGGTTGCGCGAGATCTCCCACCAGGCCGTTACCAGCTCTCCCATGGCCTGCCCCGCGGCGCGCAGCAGGACGTCCGCGAGCGAGAAGCCCTGCAGGACGAGGTCGCCCGGCAGCGCCCCGGCGTCGCTCACGCCGGCGGCGTGGCCCGCGACGTCCCGGAAGACGGTGATCACCTGCTCGGGTCCCAGGAGCGGATTGGTGAAGAAGGCCCACACCAGGGCGATCACGCCGAGCTTCCGCACCGCCTCGGCGACGACCCGTTCCAGGCCGATCTGCCGCGTCTGCCAGTCCGCCCATGACAGGTACGCCTCCAGCGCGAGCAGCCCGAGCAGGAGCATCTGGGCGTACGGCAGGAAGAGGCTCGGCCAGCTCGCCGTCGCCTGCCGGAACTGGTCCACGATGCCCACGACGACGCGTTCGCTCCCCGCCGCCTGGGCGAGTGCGGCGGTGGGCCGGAGCATCGGGATCGCGGCGAGGGCGAAGCTCGCCAGGTAGCGGGAGACGGTGCGTATCATCGCCGGAGCAGGGGGAGAATAGCGAAGGGGAGGGCGGCCTGCCCTCCCCTCGTGGTACCCCGGGCCTCCCGGCCGGGAACGGTGCCGCGCCTACGATTTCTCGGCCGGCTCGGCCGCGGCGGGGCGGCCCGCGCCCCCGGAGCCGCCGCCCCGCGGGCCCGCGCCCGCGCCGCCGCCGGTCGGGGCCGGGAGCGCCGCGGCCGGGAAGAAGGGCCGCCCCTCCGCGTCCGGGTTCCACGGATCCACGGGGCCCGCGGCCCCGCCCTGGACCTCCCCCGGATCCCAGCTCCGCGGACCGGCGCCCGCGGCCGTGCCGCTCATGGAGCCCGGCAGCGCGGAGCCCCCGCCACTTCCGGCGGCGGGACCGGTGTAGGTCCACCCGGCCGCGCCCGCGGCGCCAGCGCGCAGG
>DASRQW010000024.1 GCA_035696245.1 Longimicrobiaceae bacterium
ACCAGTCGATCCCGATCTCGCGTGCTCATCTTTAGCATCTCCTCGCTCCGTCGCAGGTTTCCACTCCAGTGTGGGCGAACCTGTCCCGAAGGAGGACATTTCTATATCAACCAACCCGGACATTTCTATATCAAGACTACAGTCTTCCGGCACCAGGCCTTCCGCTCGCCGTCCACCTGGGCGATCTTCGCGGTGATGTCCGTCGTCTTCGGGAGCATGGTGGGCCAGTCGTGGTTCCGCACGCGCTGAACGCGCCGCCCTCCATCTCCCGTCCCACCCGCATCTCCCGAGGGCGCATGGAGATCCAGAGCGCCGAGTCGTTCCTGGCGTACTTCGAAGGCGTGCGCGGCCGCACCCGCCGCGTGGCCGAGTGCATTCCGGCGGACCGCGTGGAGTGGACGTTCCGCGAGGGGGCGTTCACGCTGGGCGACCTCGTGCGCCACATCGCGGCGACGGAGCGCTGGATGTTCGCCGAGAACGCCGCCGGCCGCCCCAGCCGCTACCCCGGCCACGGCCGCGAGCTGGCGGAAGGGCGCGACGGCGTGCTGGCGTACCTGGACCGCATGCACGCCGAGTCGGTGGAGATCGTCGCCGTGCTTACGGCGGACGACCTGGCGCGACGCGTGGAGACGCCGGCGGGCGCGACCATCGCCACGTGGAAGTGGCTGCGGGCGATGGTGGAGCACGAGGTCCACCACCGCGGGCAGATCTACCTGATGCTGAACATGCTGGGAGTGCCCACGCCGCCCATCTACGGGCTCACGTCGGAAGAGGTGCGGGAGCGCAGCCTGGCACCGGACGCGTGACCGGCCCCCCATCTCCCGTGTCCGGCTCCGTTTCGGGTGATGCGCCGCGGGGGGTCTTCCTCGCGGCGGAGTGGCGCTTTCTGGTGATGGCGAACTACGCGGTGGATCCCGCGGCGCTGCGTCCTCTCGTTCCGCGCGGGACGGAGCTGGACGAGTGGGGCGGGGTGACGTACGCCAGCCTGGTCGGCTTCCTCTTCCGCCGCACGCGGGTGCTCGGCGTCTCAATCCCGTTCCACCGCGACTTCGAGGAGCTGAACCTGCGCTTCTACGTGCGCCGCCGCGGGCCCGAGGGCTGGCGGCGTGCCGTCGTGTTCGTGAAGGAGATCGTGCCCCGCTTCGCCATCGCGGCGGTGGCGCGGGTCGTCTACAACGAGCGGTACGTCGCCATGCCCATGCGGCACCGGATCGACGCGGAGGGAGATGGGCTGCGGCCCGGCGGAGCCGTGGAGTACGGCTGGCGGCACCGCGGACGCTGGAGCAGCCTGCGCGCGACGACCTCGGGAGATGCGCGGCCGCTGGTGCCCGGTTCGGAAGAGGAGTTCATCACCGAGCACTACTGGGGATACGCGGCCCAGCGCGGCGGCGGCACGGTGGAGTACCGCGTGGAGCACCCGGCGTGGCGCGTGTGGAAGGTGGCCGACTGCACGGTGGATTGCGATGCGCGCACGCTCTACGGCGCCGCCTTCGCCGAAGCGCTCTCCGCCCCGCCGCGCTCCGCCTTCGTCGCGGACGGCTCACTCGTGATCGTCCGCCGCGGCTCACGGATCTATTAGCGTCCGTAGATTCCAGCGGGGCTGAGCGCGCGCCTAGCGGGTAAACACGGCTACGACGGCGCGACGACCGCTTTCCGGCCTGCCGCGGAGAGCACGTCGGAGTAGACGCAGTTGCTCAGCTTCGGCGGTCAGTCGCTCGATCATGCAGATTTCGGCGCGGCTCTTCCGACCTCGGAGATGCCGTTGCAGATCCGCACGGTTTTCGCATACTGCAACAATTTCTCGCCTCCGCACGTCCATCGTACTCGCGATCGCCCCGCGGTGTGTAGCAGACCGACGCTCCTCCATCTCTCTGCCGCGCATCGTCTTCCCCGCGGCTCTCCTGCCCGCGATCCTGCTCGGCGCGGCCTGACCGGCTCGCGGTGCGGAAGCTGCCTTCATCTGTTCCCACCTCCGGAACATCGCAGCTCCCCTCGCCCATCCTCGGCACAGTCGGCGGATGCGGCGCCCGCGCGCGGCTCCACCGATGCGTGCGGCTCCCCGAACCGACCCGAGCGCATGAGAAATCTCCTTCCGGCCGCGTTCCTCGCGGTCCTCCTCGCCTGCCCCGCCGCCGCGCAGACCACGACGCCGCAGCGCGTCGCCATGCGCCAGGTGGACACGACGCCCGCCGAGCAGCCCTCCGCCGCGCACCTCCAGGCCGCCGCCGACGTGCTGGATGCGATGGACATGGAGCAGTCGCTGGCCCGCTCCATCGACGCCACGATCGAGATGCAGGTGTCGCGCGATCCGCAGCTGGAGCGCTACGAAGACGTGCTGCGGCGCTTCTTCACGCGTTGGATGAGCTGGGCCCGGCTGCGCGACGACTACGCCCGCATCTACGCCGACCACTTCACTGCCGACGAACTGCGCCAGATCGCCGCCTTCTACCGCTCCCCCGCCGGCCAGCGCCTCGCCGCCTCTACTCCCGACCTGATGCGCGAGTCCGCCGCGTTGGGTCAGAAGGCCGTGGAAGGCCACATGGACGAGCTCCGCGCCATGATCGCCGCCGAAGCCCGCCGCCAGCCGAACGCTGCAAAACCGTAGCGGCCACCGCTGCGATGATGTCGGCTAGGAAGGGGCGCCGAGCCGTTCGGCGCCCCTTCTGGCGTTATGGATCGCCGTCCGTCGCATCTCACACGAAGGTTGACACCCGCGGTCGCCGCATGCACGCTTCGCTCCGGGCTGTCTCGGACCGGGAGGGTGCCGAATCCTACCCGGCCGGCTTCACCGAACCACGCTGGTTACGGCGTCCGTCAAGTACGCTCTCCCGTCCACATC
>DASRQW010000025.1 GCA_035696245.1 Longimicrobiaceae bacterium
GCTAAGCTGTGGCGACGCCCGGCTGTGCGACGAAACTCGGGGATTTGCTCGAACGCAGTCAGTAGATTCATGCTGCAAAGATACACCGTTGCCCTGAATGAAACAGCCCTGCGCTTGCGGGGGAGGGCAGGCGAGTTTTACAAGCCGGGTGAGGGAAACCCAAAGCGCGCCCCGATCTCCCGATCGAGGCGCGCCTTGTCACATCTACCGACCTCGCCCGACACCTCACGCACCCGTCGGCTTCGGCGGGACGGTGTGGATGTAGAGCCAGAGGGCTTCCAGCTCGTCGTCGCTCATCTGGCCGGCGAGGGCCCAGGGCATCACCGGGTTCACCGCGGTGCCGTCCGGGCGCTTCCCACTGCGGAGCGTGCGAACGAAGTCCGCCTCGGTCCAGCTGCCGATGCCGGCGGGCGTCAGGTTCCGCGCGGGCGGCCACTCCGGCGGCACTCCGGGAATGGGCCCGCCGGACAGGTCCTCGCGGTGGCAGCCGTTGCAGCCGCCCACGCGCGACAGGTACGCGCCGTACTCGCGCGTCACGCCCGGCGCGGGGCTGGCGGGGCGCGGTGCCGTGTGCGGGATGTCCTCGGCCGCTAGCAGCGGAAGCATGCCCGTGGCGAAGAGGCCGCGGCCCACGGGACGGAGATGAGGCGCCGCGAAGCCGCGCTTCACGGCGGGCAGGCCGCGCATATAGGCGATTATGCTGGCCGCGTCGTCGTCGCTCAGGTGGTAGAACTCGGCAGACGGCATGCCGAGCAACGCGCGGCCGCCGGGGTTCACGCCGTGCCGGATCGCGCGCTCCCAGTCCGCCGCGGTGTAGCCCGCGGTGACGCCGCCGGGGGTCAGGTTCGGGGCGTTGAGCGTGCCCAGCGCCGGGTCGTCGATGAACACCTTGCCGCCCAGGTCGCTGCCGTGGCAGTCGGTGCACTTGCCGATGGCGGTCGCCACGTGGCGGCCATGTGCCAGGGTGGCGGCGTCGCTGCGCAGGGCCAGCGCCTGGCCGGGCACGTGGTACGTGCGGCGCAGGCGCACTTCGCTGGCCGCGTACAGGCCGATGGCGGCGATGAGCACCAGGGCGAGCAGGCCGCCCAGCGCGTAGCCGGCGCGCTTCATCCACTTGTTCATGTAGGGAGTGCTGACGGGGAAGGGTTCGTGTGGAGCCGGGCGGGGGAGGCTCGAGACAGGTGCGCCGCGGAGATGGCATCGCGCCGCGCACGCTACACCGCGGGTACGGCGGGGTCAAGCGCTTCGTTTCACCGCGGGCCGAGTGGGTCCTCGCGGGCGGGCGGGGCCATGAATTCCGGCCCGATGGGGTGCCGCACGGTCGCCCCCAGTATGCGGTCCACCGTGTCGAGCGCGTCGTCGTCCAGCCGCCAACCGAAGACGTCCTCCACCGGCTCCAGCTGCTCCGGGCGCCGGGCGCCCCACAGCGCGACGCCCACGCCCGGCTGCTCCAGCGCCCAGCGCGCGGCCAGGTGGATCACCCGCTTGCCGAAGTTCTCCAGCGCGAAGCGGTCCAGCCGGTCCACCGCCTCCAGGTACTCGGAGTACGCGGGCTGGCGGAACTTGGGGTCGTCGGCGGCGCGGAGGTCGTCGCCCGCGAACGAGGTGTCGGGGCGCATGCGGCCGCTCAGCAGCCCGCGGCACAGTACGCCGTAGGTGAGCGTGGCGATGCCGTGCCGGCGGCAGTACGGCAGCACGTCGTCTTCGACCTCGCGCTCGAACAGGTTGTACGGCGGCTGGGCGGCGTGCAGCGGCGCGGCGGCGCGGAAGGCGTCCATCTCGGCCGGCGAGTGGTTGCTGACGCCGATCGCGCGGATCTTCCCCTCGCGGTACAGGTCGGCCAGCACGCCGGCGGTGTCGGCGACGGGGACGCGCGGGTCCGGCCAGTGCACCTGGTACAGGTCGATGCGGTCGGTGCCCAGCCGCGCGAGCGACTCCTCGACCTCGCGGCGGATGGTGGCGGGCCGCGCATCGCGCACCACGTCGCCGCCGCCGGGCCACGAGAGGCCGCACTTGGTGGCGACGATCACGACCTGGCGCCGCGAGCCGGCCAGCGCGCGGCCCACGATCTCTTCCGACACGCCGCGGCCGTACACCGGGGCGGTGTCGATGAGGTTGATGCCCAGGTCCAGCGCGGCGTGGATGGTGCGCACCGCCTCGCCTTCGTCGGTGCCGCCCCACCACGACCCGCCGATGGCCCAGGCGCCCAGCCCGATGCGCGACGCCTCCAGCCCCGTGTCCCCGATGCGGACGTGCTCCATCGCTTCCTCCTGCACGGGCCGTCCACCCGGCCGTTTGCCTCGCCGCGGCGCCGTCCCACCCGCCGCTCCCCATCGCCCTGGCCAGTCTTTCCGCTCATCGAAGCATCGGCCAGCCGAGCCACCGACGACACCGCATCTCCCGATCCCTCCTCGAATCAGCGCCGCCCGTTATCCAAGACGGTAGATGCCGCCGTGGGCCGATCCGAACCGGATCGGTGTGACCCGGGCGGTCGGTGCAGCCGATCCGCCGAGGCGTCTCTTGGAATTTGCGGGATCGGTCGACGGGCGTCGGATCTGCGCTTAAAATCAGCCGAAGACGCTGCGGGATTTGGGGGATGCGCATCTACCGTGCACCGCCGTGCATCTACCGAAACCGGAGATGCGCGCGCGGCTACTCGTGCTCGGCGTCCCCTGCCGCGGCGCGGCCGAGGGTGCGGAGGAGGCGCAGGGCCTCGCGCTTCTCCTGCCTGCCCAGGCCGGAAAGCGCGTCCTGGAGGCGCTTGGCGTGCTCGGGGAAGATGCGGGCGATGAGGGCCTCGCCCTGTGGGGTGAGGGCGGCGTAGCGGGCCCGGCGGTCGCCCGCGCACTCGCGGCGCTCCACGAGCCCCCGCCGCTGGAGGCGGTCCACCAGGTAGGTCACGCCGCCGCTGGACACCAGGATCTTGCGCTGCACCTCGCCCAGCAGCAGCGGGCCCTTGTGGTACAGCACCTCCAGCACGCCGAACTCGGCCAGCGTGAGGCCGTGGCGCGCCACGTCGGCCTGCGCCTGCGCCTCCACGGCGTTGTGCGCGCGGGCAAGCGCCACCCACAGCTTCAGCGCGAGGCCTGGGCCCTCGTCGGCCGGGGGGTCGGTCCGCTCGGCGGATTCGTCTTCGCTCATGCTCATCTCGGCGGGCAAGGTGCGCGGCGGCGCCGGGGCCGTCAAGGGCACCGCCCGCCCCGGCGCTCGCGGGCCGCGCCGTTCGCGCGCATCTTGCAGACGGAGGCGCGGCTTCGTGCGGCGCACCGTCAACGGCCGCACGCCCGTCGTCCATTCCGCCCCTGCCCGATGCCCTCTCCCTTCCCCGGCAGCCCCGGCGCCGCCCTTCCCGACGCGGCCGGCTCCGCGCGCCCGCTCCTCCCCCGCTATGCCGTGGCCGTCGGCGCCACAGCGGCGGCGCTGGCCTTCTGCTTCGGGCTGGAGCGGTGGGTCAGCTCCAACTTCTTCCCCATCTTCCTGGGCGCGGTGGTCGTCTCCGCGTGGTACGGCGGCCTGGGGCCCGGCCTGCTGTCCAGCGCGCTCTCGCTGGTGGCCGTGGACTACTTCTTCATCGGCCCCGCGGGCGAGTTCGGCCTGGACAGCGCGGGCGACGCGGTGAAGCTGGCCGTCTTCGCCGCGGTGGGGCTGCTGGCCAGCCGGCTGAACGCGCAGCTGCTCTCGGCCCGCGCCCGCGCCGCCGCGCACGCCGCCGAGGCCGAGCGCCTGGTCGCGCAGCTGCAGGACCAGGCGATGGAGATGGAGCAGCAGACGGAAGAGGCGCGGTCGCTGAGCGAGGAGCTGGCCAAGCAGGTGGAGGAGTCCACCCGCCTCTCGCGCGAGCTGGGCGCCGCCAACGACCGCCTGCGCGACGCCAACGCGGCGCTGGAGGCCGAGCGCGCGCGGCTGGGCGGCGCGCTGGAGACGATGGGCGAGGGCGTGGCGCTGGTGGATGCGGGCGGGCGGCTGGCGTACGTGAACGCCGCGGCCGAGCAGGTGCTGCGCGCGCCTCGCGAACGGCTGCTGGGCCTGGTGGACGGGGTGCCGGGGATGACCGCCGCCCGCCCCGACGGCACGCCCGTGGAGCGGGAAGAGATGCCCGCCGCGCGCGCCTTCCGCACCGGCAACCCCGTGCGGGGCGAGGAGCTGGAGGTGCGCTTCGCGGACGGCACCGAGGCGGCGCTGCGGGTGAACGCCTCGCCGCTGCGCGACGCGTCCGGCGCCGTGACGGGGGTGGTCTCCTCGTTCGCCGACGTGACCGAGGCCCGGCGGGCGCAGGCGGCGGTGCGCGAGAGCGAGGAGCGCTTCCGCGGCACCTTCGAGCAGGCGGCCGTGGGCATCTCGCACAACGCCTTCGACGGGCGGTGGCTGCGGGTGAACGGGTGCCTGTGCGACATGCTGGGCTACACGCGCGAGGAGCTGCTGCGCCTCACCTTCCAGGAGGTGACGCACCCCGGCGACCTGCCCGGCAGCGTGGAGATGGCCCGGCGCGTGGAGACGGGCGAGGACGACACCTACACGCTGGAGAAGCGCTACGTGCGCAGGGACGGCGGGACGCTGTGGGTGAGCGTCACGGTCTCGCGCGCACAGGGCGCGCGCGGCGAGGCGGACTACCTGATCGCGGTGATCCAGGACATCCAGGCCCGCAAGACGGCCGAGGCCGCCGCGCGGGAGAGCGAGCAGCGCTTCCGCATGATGGCCGACGGCGCGCCGGTGCTGGTGTGGGTGTCGGGCACCGACTCGCAGTGCAGCTTCTTCAACCAGTCGTGGCTGGACTTCACCGGCCGCACGATGGAGCAGGAGATGGGCACGGGGTGGAAGGCCGGCGTCCACCCCGACGACCTGGCCCGCTGCGTCGCGGTCTACTCCGGCGCGTTCGACGCACGGCGGCCCTTCCGCATGGAATACCGCCTGCGCCGCGCGGACGGCGAGTACCGGTGGATCCTGGACACCGGCATCCCCCGCTTCGAGGACGGCGCCTTCGCAGGCTACATCGGCTCGTGCGTGGACATCACCGAGCGCCGCGAGGCCGAGGAGCAGCAGCGCTTCCTGGCCGAGGCGGGGAGCGTGCTGGCCTCGTCGCTCGACTACGAGACGACGCTGCGGAGCGTGGCGCGCCTGGCGGTGCCGGTGCTGGCCGACTACTGCGTGGTGGACCTGCTGGAGGACGGCCGCGTGCGCCGCGTGGAGGCCACGCACGCGAACCCCGCGCTCGAGGCCCGCGTGCGCGAGCTGCTGCGCTTCGCGCCGGACCTGGACGGGCCCGGCGTGGTGGCCAGGGCGATCCGCTCCGCCACGCCGGTGGTGGACAACGGCGTCACCCCCGCCAAGCTGCGGGAGTCGGCGGTGGACGGCGATCACCTGGCGCTGCTGCTGTCGCTGGGCGCAACCGCGTACATGGTGGTGCCGCTCCTGGCGCGCGGGCGGGTGCTGGGCTCCATGCTCTTCGCCACCACCACCTCCGGCCGCCGCTACGACGCCGCCGAGGTGCTGCGCTCCGAGGAGCTGGCCCGGCGCGCGGCGCTCGCCATCGACCACGCGCGGCTGTACGAGGCGGCGCTGGAGGCCAACCGCGCCAAGGCCGACTTCCTGGCCGTCATCTCGCACGAGCTGCGCACGCCGCTGAACGCCATCATCGGCTACACCGACCTCTTCCTGCTGGGCATCCCCCTGCCGCTGCCGGAGGGCATCGTCCCCCAGGTGCAGCGGGTGCGCTCGGCCGCGCAGCACCTGCTGGAGCTGATCGACGAGACGCTCACCTTCGCGCGGCTGGAGGCGGGGCAGGAGGAGGTGCGCCCGGTGCCCGGCGTGGCCTGCTCCGCGCTGGTGGAGGAGGCCGCCGCGCTGGTGGAGCCGCTGGCGATGGAGCGCGGGCTGGAGTTCCGCGCCGCCGCGCCGCAGCCGGACGTGGAGATGACGGTGGATGCACGGAAGGTGCGCCAGGTGCTGGTGAACCTGCTGGGAAACGCCATCAAGTTCACCGCGCGCGGGAGCGTCGCCCTGACCGCCGAACGCGACGGCGCCGACGTGCTCTTCCGCGTGGCCGACACGGGGCCGGGGATCGCGGCGGAGCACGCGGAGCGCATCTTCGACCCGTTCTGGCAGGTGGAGCAGAGCACCATCCGCACGCACGGCGGCTCCGGCCTGGGCCTCAGCGTCGCCCGCCAGCTCGCCCGCCTCATGGGTGGCGACGTCACCGTCCAGAGCACCGCCGGCGAGGGCAGCGTCTTCACGCTCCGTATCCCAATCGCACCCGCCGAAGAATAGATGCGGGCGGCGCGTTCCCCGTGCGCGGCGCAGGGCGAGGACGCTAAGTTGATGCGGCCGGGCGGACGCTCGGGGCGACAAGGACCGCACAACAACGCGCATGGAGCCGCGATGATCGAGCGTGAGGAGGCGCTGGCGATCCTGAGGGCGAACTTCGCCGAGCTGGAGACGATGGGCGTGGAGTCGATCGCCCTGTTCGGCTCCGTCGCACGCGGCGACGCTCGCCCGGACAGCGACGTCGACGTGCTGGTCGACGTCCGCCCCGGCGTGGGTTTCTTCGGCTTGTTCCGCGTCCAGGAGCGCCTGGAAGCGCTGCTCGGCACCCGCGTGGACCTCGTCGCCCGCGACGCCCTCAAGCCCTATCTCCGCGACCGCATCCTCGCCGAGGGGCTGGCCGCCGCCTGACCGGCACTTCGATCGCTGCCCGACATTTCCTCTCGCACTTCATTCCGTTCGATGGCCTACTTCCTCTTCGTGGATGAAAGCGGGCAGGACCACCGGGAATCTCCGTACGAGGTGCTGGCGGGCGTGGCGGTGGAGGACCGCGACCTGTGGAACCTGATCGTGGCGCTGCGCGGGGCCGAAACCCGCTGCTTCGGCCAGCGTTACACGCATGGACGAAGCGAGCTCAAGGCCAAGAAGCTCCTCAAGACGAAAGTCTTCCGCCACGCGGCCGCGGCACCGGCGCTCGAACCTGAAGAGCGCTGCCGGCTGGCTCGACACTGCTTGGACGAAGGCGCGGGCGCCACGCCGCTGGAGCTGGCAGCCCTTGCGCAGGCGAAGCTCGCCTTCGTGGACGAGGCGCTGGAGCTGTGCGCGCGATACCGCTGCAAGGTGTTCGCGAGCATCGTGCACCCGCAGGCGCCGCAGCCCGCCGCTCGCGAGCACCTGCGCAAGGACTACTCGTACCTGCTGGAGCGGTTCTTCTACTTCCTGGAGGACATCGATCCCGGCGCCAGCGGTATCGTGGTGTTCGACGAGCTGGAGCGTGTACAGAGTCACATCCTCGTCGACCAGATGAGCAGGTACTTCGCCGAGACGCACACGGGACGGCTGAGGGCGGGTAGGATCATCCCTGAGCCGTTCTTCGTGCACAGCGAGCTGACTACGGGCGTGCAGCTCGCCGATCTGGTGGCCTACATCATCTCGTGGGGATTCCGCCTGCCGCAGATGACCGCGCCTGCGCGGCCGGACATCGCCGCGCTGGCCGAACGGCTCAAGCAGATGCGGTACAGGGCGATTCGCGAGCGCATGGGCAACCCTGCGTTCGAGATCTGGAGCTTCGCCTGGATCAAGGACCTGCGCGTCAGGGAAGAGCTTGGAGAGGGATGATGGGGGGGAAAAGAAAAAGGCAATGCAGCGCCGTAGCGACTGCAAAGCCTCCGCATCCAACATACGGATCTGCAACGGATTGTCAACCCGGATGAACTCGAAACATAGATGAGTGCTTCAGATCGCTCCTTCGGCACCGCGCCACCGACCATCGTCACGCCGCCGCCGGGGCCGGAGTCGCACAGGCTGGGGGCGGAGCTGGCGCGGTACGAGTCGCCGAACGTGACGTACCTGGCGCCGGACTTCCCCGTGTTCTGGGCAGAGGCGCGCGGAGCGAACGTCCGCGACGTGGACGGGAACGTGTACGTGGACCTCACGTCCGCGTTCGCCGTCGCGTCGGCCGGGCACGCGCACCCGCGCATCGTGGAGGCGATCCGCGCGCAGGCGGGGCGGCTGGTGCACGGCATGGGCGACGTGCACCCGCCCGACGTGAAGGTCGACCTGCTGCGCGCGCTGGCCGAGGTCGCGCCCGCCGGCCTCAACCGCACCGTCCTCGCCAACTCCGGCGCCGAGGCGGTGGAGGCGGCGCTGAAGACCGCCGCCATCGCCACCGGCAAGCCGCGCGTGCTCGCCTTCCACGGCAGCTACCACGGCCTCACCTACGGCGCGCTGGCGGCCTCGTCGCGCGAGGACTTCCGGGCGCCGTTCGCCGCGCAGCTGCCGAACACGGCTGTCTTCGCGCCGTATCCGTATGCCTACCGCTCGCCATTCGGCAGAGATGCGGTCGAGGTAGGCGCCACGACCTTGCGTTACATCGAACATCTGCTCGACACGCCGGGCACCGCGTCCGAGGGCATCGGCGCCATCATCGTGGAGCCGGTTCAGGGCCGTGGCGGGGACGTGGTGCCGCCGGCGAGCTTTCTCCCCGGCCTGCGCCGCATCTGCGACGAGCGCGGGCTGCTGCTCATCTTCGACGAGGTGTACACCGGCTTCGGGCGCACGGGGAGATGGTTCGCGTGCGAGCACTGGGGCGTGGTGCCGGACATCCTCGTCGTGGGCAAGGCACTCACGGGCGGACTGCCGTTCGCGGCGTGCATCGGAACCGATGCGGTGATGGAGCGCTGGCCCCGCTCGCGCGGCGAGGCCATCCACACATCCACCTTCCTGGGCAACCCGCTCGGCTGCGCCGCCGCCCTCGCCTCCATCTCCGTGCTACGCGACGAGAACCTGGTGGAGCGTTCCGCGGAGTTCGGCACGGGGCTGATCGAGCGGCTGCGGGAGATGACCAGCGGTCATCCGAACGTCGGTGACGTGCGGGGCCTAGGGATGATGATTGGCGTGGAGATGGTGCGTGACCGCGAGTCGCGTGCTCCCGCGCCGGACCTGGCCGGGCGAGTCGTCGTGGAGGCGCTGCGGCGAGGCGTGCTGCTCCTCGGCGGCGGCATCCACGGAAACGTGCTCTCGCTGTCGCCGCCGTTCGTCATTACGGAAGAGCAGGCGGACGCCGCGCTTCGCATCCTGGGCGAGATCTTCGCGGAGATCGCATCCACCGAACCCGGCGGGTAGCCGCGCATCTGCCGAGGTGCCGTTCGGTAGATGCGTGGCCGCCGAGCATCTCCCGAAGCGAAAAAAGCAGATCAACAAGAGGAGGGGCGCCCGCGGCAGTGCGGGCGCCCCTCCTTCTTTCGATCGACTCCGCAGATGCCAGGCTGGCTATCCGTCTACGGCCGCTTGGCGACAGTGGACGGGCCGGCGGGGGTCCGCTGCTCGGCCTGCATGGCGCGGGCGAGGCGGATCTGGAGGTCCTGGCTGCGGGTCATCATGCGGTCCAGCTGCGGCTCCACGGCGACCATGCGGGCGTACAGCCGGCCCTCGAAGGCCTTGACGCGGTGGGCCATCAGCGGCTGGAGCAGGACGTGGTTGCGCACGGCGAGCACGCGTGACTGGATCTCGTCGCCCTCGGCCATCAAGGCGCGCAGGCGAGCCTGGTTGCCGGTGGCCTGGGCCTGGCGCGCCTCGTTCTCCAGCCCCTGCGCGCGCATGGCGAGCTGACGCAGGCCCGGGTCGGCCTGCTCCATGGCCGTGCGGACGTCATTGGCCAGCGAGTCAGCCTGGGCGTGCAGCCGCGGGTCCTGGAGCGCGCGGGCGTGCGCCGCCTGGAGGCGCGAGCCGATCTGCTGGAGCTCGGCGTACCACGTGCGCACCTGCGTGGCGGTCGGCGCGGCGGCGGTGGTGCGCGCCGCGGAGGCGCGCGGCCGCTGCGCGGCGGCGTCCGCCGGAAAGGCGCAGACCGTCAGGGCGGCGGCCAGCGCGCCTGTCTTCCAGTTCACCACTGTCACTCCCTGCTCGGTGCGTGTCTTCGGGCGCCGCGCGCCCGGGAACGAATCGCCGCGCCCATCCGGGCG
>DASRQW010000026.1 GCA_035696245.1 Longimicrobiaceae bacterium
GTCCGTAATCCGTTCGTTGTGGCCGCTCATCGCTAGCTGGTCGAAGTAGCTGTCCCCGACGCGGTTAACCGTACCCTCAATACCGCCCCATATTTCGAAGGTCTGACTACCCACGCCTAGGCCGTAGACCCATTCACGGGCACATGAGTGGTGGCCTGCAGGCGTTCGTAGGTTGCGAGCGCCTGGGCGACCACCTGATCCATGTTGTAGTACTTGTACGTGGCCAGGCGGCCGACGAAGTGCACGCCGGGCGTGGCGTCGGCCATGGCCTTGTAGCGGCGGTACAGCTCCGCGTTCTCCTCGCGCGGCACGGGATAGTACGGGTCGCCGTCGTCGCACGGGTACTCGTAGACGATGCTGGTCTTGGGGTGCTCCTGCCCGGTCAGGTGCTTGAACTCGGTGACGCGCGTGTACGGCTGCTCGTTGGGGTAGTTGACCACGGCGACGGGCTGGTGCTGCGGCACGCCCAGCGTCTCGTGCTCGAAGCGCAGCGAGCGGTACGGGAGCTTGCCGTAGCGCAGGTCGAAGAACTCGTCGATGGGGCCCGAGTAGATCATCTCGCGGTACGGCACCACGCCCTCGATCTCCCGGTAGTCGGTGTTGAGCAGCACCTTGATGCCGGGGTGCGACAGCATGTTCTCGAACATGCGCGTGTAGCCGTGCAGCGGCATGGCCTGGTACGTGTCGCCGAAGTAGCGGTCGTCGCGGTTCGTGCGCGTGGGCACGCGGGCGGTCACGGCGGCGTCCAGCTCGCTCGGGTCCAGCCCCCACTGCTTGCGGGTGTAGTTGCGGAAGAACTTCTCGTACAGCTCGCGCCCCACCTTGCTCACCACCACGTCCTCGCTGGTGCGCAGCCGCTCGCGGGGCTCGGCCACGCTCGCGAAGAACTCCTCGAGCTGGAACGAGGTGAGCGACAGCCCGTACATCTGGTTGATGGTGTTCAGGTTGATGGGGATGGGCAGCAGCTGCCCGTCCACGCTGGCCAGCACGCGGTGCTGGTACGGCCGCCATGCGGTGAAGCGCGACAAGTAGTCGAACACGTCGCGCGAGTTGGTGTGGAAGATGTGCGGACCGTAGCGGTGCACCAGGATGCCGGCGTCGTCGTAGTGGTCGTACGCGTTGCCGCCCACGTGCGTGCGGCGGTCCACCACCAGCACCTTCTTGCCCGCGCCCGCGGCCAGGCGCTCGGCAAGGACGCTCCCCGCGAATCCCGCCCCCACGATCAGGTAGTCGAACATCTTCACCCCGCTTGTCAGCCGCTGTAGATGGAAAGCCCCGCAGTGCTCCGTAAGGTCCCGCCGTTCTCCGCCGTCAGATGCTCGCCGCCGCGCCCGTCACCCCCTCGTAGCCGCCGGACCGCGCCACGACCTCCGCCACCTTGTCCGCCATCGCCGCCCAGGTGCGGTCCCACGAGGTGCCCTCCAGGAAGGCGTCCACGCGCCGCAGCCACGCCGCGCGCTCGTCGTCCGTCTCCGCCAGTGCCGCTTCTACCGATCTTATGAACTCGTCCGCCGTGCTCGCGATGCGGACGAGGCCGTTCTCGCCGTAGGGCCGCACCACGTCGGTGATCGGCGTGGACACCACCGGCCGGCCCGCGGCCAGGTACTCCGGCGTCTTGGTGGGGCTGATGAAGCGCGTGGACTCGTTCAGCGCGAAGGGGATGAGCGCCACGTCCCATCCCGCGATCCAGGCCGGAAGCTCGTCGTACGTGGCGCCGCCGGTGAAGTGCAGGTTGGGGCGCCGGGGCAGGTCCGCCATCTCGATCTTCACCACGGGCCCCACGATCACGATCTGCCACTCCGGCCGCGCGTCGGCCACGGCGGCCAGGAGGTCCAGGTCCATGCGCTCGTCCACCACGCCGAAGAAGCCGAGGCGGGGGCGGGGGAGATCGGCCTGCGCCGCCGGCTCTTGCTGCGTCTCGCGCGCACGGCCGAAGTGCGCCGCATCGATGCTGCTGGGGAAGAGGTGCACGGACGGGTGCCGGCCGCGTTTGGCCTCGTACAGGCTGCGGCCGCCGGTGAACACCAGGTCCGCACGGCGCAGCAGCTCCGCCTCGCGCTCCAGCAGCGACGGGTGCGGGTTGCGGAAGGCGGACAGTTCGTCCATGCAGTCGTACACGACGGCGGACGGCTGCACGTGCCGCATGAAGCCCGCGGCCACGGGGTTGTAGAACCAGAGCACCGGCCGCTCCACGCCCCGCTCGGCGAAGAACGGGTCCAGCAGCTCGCGCTGGGCGCGGTCGGCGTCGTGCCACAGGCTCCACGGCAGGTGGGCGATCACGCGCGTCAGGTTGGGTGCCGCCTCGATCACGTCCAGGTGCACCGGCCCGTCGCGGAACCACGGCTCCTCCACGAAGAACACCCGCCGCTCGCGCGCGAACCGTCCCATCAGGTGCTGCGGGCGCTGGAACACGAAGTCCCAGCGCAGGTGCGACAGGCAGACCAGGTCCGGAAGCATGGTGGAGCCTTCGTCCACTTGGGCTTGGGCCCGGGGGCGCACGGTGGCCTTGTGGTGGATCA
Source organism: Longimicrobiaceae bacterium (assembly GCA_035696245.1). Lineage (NCBI taxonomy): Bacteria > Pseudomonadati > Gemmatimonadota > Longimicrobiia > Longimicrobiales > Longimicrobiaceae > Longimicrobiaceae bacterium. The sequence continues at coordinate 2,520 of DASRQW010000026.1, forward strand.
TGGAGCGTGTGCTTCGGTTCGTGTCGAGAGCGGCCGTCACAGGTCCGGGCGAGCCGCGTATTCCTGAGACAAGAACGGCTTCGCGGGGCACTTCCGGGGCATGCGAAGCCGGGTCACGCCAGCCTGCAAGTTCCAGCAAATTCGGCGTTTATGACGGCGCACGGGAGGGGCAAGAACTGTGCGCTCCGGGATACAGCCGCCGCCGCTCCCCGCGGCCTGAGAGCCGCCCCGGTGACCCTCCAGGACAACTCGGGAGTGAGGCGATCATGCGCTTTCCAAGGACTCCCCAGCCCGTCCACTTTCGGGAGATGGAAAGCCGCGCATCTCCCGTGTGTTGCGTGCGAAGCCTCCACACCCGTGGCGCAGCCGGACGCGCCGGGATGCATCCGAACGAATTGCCCGCCCGCGCATTGCAACGGCGAGACGGGCGAACGATGTCGATGTTGGGTCGGGCGGGATGTCCGTGCTTCGGCTGAATCGCAGCCGACCTTCAGCCGGCGCTGGCGGACATCGCCTGGAGCGCGCGGATGACGGCGGGGAGGTCGTCGCCCGCCGCGGCGAAGAACTCGGCGTCGGCGTGCTCCACGAGGGGGATGGCGCGGGTGGCGAGGGCGGCGCCTTCGTCCGTCGGGCGAAGGGCGCGGGCGCGGGCGTCGGTCGGGTGGGGCGAACGGACCAGCAGGCCGCGCATCTCCAGCGCCCGCAGCACCTGCGAGGTCATCATCACGTCCGTCGCGGCCTGGCGGGCGAGGTCGGCCTGCGTGACCGCGTAGCCGCCGCGCGTCATCCACACCAGCGAGGCGAGCAGCACGAGCTGGACGTGCGTGAGGCCGGTGGGCTCCAGCGCCTCGCGGATGCGGCGCTGCCACGCGTTCGTCGCCCGCCACAGCACGAACCCGGGGCTCTCCTCCGGCACGGCGAAGCGGGTGGGGAAGGCGTCACCCATCCGCGCGCACCGGCAGCTCCACGCCCATGGCCGCGGCGATGGCGCGGAAGTCGTCTTCCGGCACCTGCACATGGCCGAAGCGGAAGGCCGCGCCCCACCGCGCTTTGTCGCGGATGAACGACAGCTCCGGCAGCAGCGGGCGGATGGGCGCGGCCGTGCAGGGCATGTACTCCACGTCGCGGCGGAACGGGACGAAGGTCTCGCTCATGGCGAACGGATACACGCCGCCCTCCCGCACCCGGCCGATGGCCGTGAACGCCTGGAGCGGCGCCTTCCCGCCCATCGCCTCGGCCGGCGAGTAGTACGCGAGCCAGTCGCCGGGCCTCATCCGCCGCAGGGGCGCTTCCTTGCCGTGGCAGAGCTGCGCGAATCCGCCGTCCACCCCGCGCACCACGTGCTCCCGCGACACCACTCCGATCCAGTAGCGCACCGGTCCGCCATCCTCCTTCGTGCCCACCCGCTCCGCATCTCCCGCTTCGTTCGTCGTCATCTCCGCATCTCCCTTGGAAGTTCGTCCGCTACGTATCCCCCAAGTATATAAGCACGCTTACTAAATGCAAGGAGATGCGGATCGAACATCCACGATCACGCGTCGAGGCTTGCAAGCACGGCCGCGCATCTCCCGTTTCGCCGATGTGCGGATGCCGATCCACAGACGGCGGACGGGACGGGAGATGGACGGCGGCGCCTGCTTGCGGTAGATGCAGACGCGTCAGCCGGGGGTGGCGGCGTCCTCGCCCTTCAGCGGGGTGACGTGGATGGAGGGGATGGTGCGCTCGCCCTCGCGGCCGAAGGTGACCTCGTAGAAGAAGCCCTGGCCGTCCATCGCCTCCACCTCGCCCAGGGTGATGCCCAGCTCGCCGGTGCCGCCCAGCACGCGCACCTCGCGGCCGGCCTCGGCCTCACGGGCGGTGAAGAGCTGCGCCATGTACAGCGCGCCGGGCGATCCCTGGCGCAGCATGGTGGGCGACGTCTCCTCGATGAAGGCGCTCAGCGGGTCCATCACGCCGTCTTGGCCGGTGGGCTGGCCGTTGCTCAGGCGAACCACCGTGGCCTTGCGCTCGCCCGCCTCCACGAACTGGATCAACGCGTACGCCATCTCCGCTCCCTCCACGTGTGGATTGCCGCGGCCCGGCCCTCGCCGCCGGGCGCCCGCCCGCGCCCCCATGCACGATGAGCGCCGCCCTTGTGCGCCCCACTCCCGCGCGCAACCTTGGTGCGATCACGCGCACCCGCCCGCTCTCACATCTCACGTGCGCGCCCGCGCGGGCAAGCGGGTATGGTCAGAAGATGCGGACGGGCGGCATCCGCCGGCCCTCGCACCTTCCACTGCCGAGCGCGCCGGCGGCATCTCCCATCACCGCTCTCCGCGGCAACTCCCGCCCGCGTCCTGCGAGCGGCACCCTGACGAAAATCGAAGCGACCCTGTTCCAGCAGTCCTGAGCATCTTCCGCGACACCATCTTCTCAACCCGGAACCGGAGATCGACGCATGACCAAGACCCGTCATACCCTGCGCGGCCTGTCCGCGCTGGCGCTCCTCGCCGCGGCGATGCCCGCCGCCGCGCAGCGCGCCCCGGCCGACAGCGGCGCCTTCGTGGCGCGCATCGGCAGCGACACCGTGGCGGTGGAGCGCTACAGCCGCGTGGGCGACCGCCTGTGGGGCCAGGTGGTGTCTCGCGCGCCGCGCACCACGGTGCGGAGCTACACGGCCACCCTGCGCCCGGACGGCTCCGTCTCGCACTACGAGCTCACGGTGGGCCCCGCGAGCGGGCCGCCGGTGGCGCGCGCGGTCGCGGACTTCGGCGGCGACAGCGCCACGGTGCGCGTGACCCGCGACACCACGACCACGAACCTGCGCGTGGCCACGCCCGCCGTGACGCTGCCGCAGCTCACCTACTCGTTCGGGCTGTACGAGCAGGCCGCGGCCGTGGCGCGCCGCACCGGGCGCGACTCGGTGGACCTGGCGATCCTGCCCATGGGTGCGCGCCAGGCCCTGCCGCTCACCGTGCGGCGCGTGCGCGCGGACTCGGTGATCATGACCGACTTCGAAGGCCTGCACCGCGTGCGGTTCGACGCGCGCGGCCGGCTGACGCGGCTGGACGGCACCGAGAGCACCGACAAGGTGCTGGTGGACCGCCTTCCCACGCTGGACGTGATGCGAATCGCGAGCGCGTGGACGGCGGCCGACGCGGGCGGCCGCGCAATGGGCCAGCTCTCGCCGCGCGACACGGTGCGGGCCAGCGTGGGCGGCGCGAACCTGCTGGTGGACTACGGCCGGCCGTCGCGCCGCGGGCGCGCCATCGTGGGCGGAGTGGTGCCGTACGGCGAGGTGTGGCGCACCGGCGCGAACGCGGCCACGCAATTCCGCACCGACCACGACCTGGTGATGGGCGGCGCCACCGTCCCCGCCGGCACGTACACGCTGTGGACGCTGCCCAGCCCCACCGGCTGGAAGCTGATCGTGAACAAGGAGACGGGCCAGTGGGGCACCGAGTACCACGGCGAGCAGGACCTGGTGCGCGTGGACCTGCCGTCGCGCAGCGTGAGCGGCGAGCCGGTGGAGCGCTTCACCATCGCCATCGACCCGGCCGCTGCGGGCGGCGTGCTGCGGATGATGTGGGATACCACCGAGCTGGCCCTGCCGTTCACCGTCCGCTGATCGGCTGGCGTTCGGCCGAAGCTGTCGAGCACGGGTCGGAGCCGAGCTTCGGTAGATGGGCGGGATTCGGTAGATGAACGGCGGGGGAGGCGGATCGGAATCCGCCTCCCCCGCCGTCTTTCGTCGAGCGTCCGCGCGGCGCCGCCGCTCAGGGGGCGCGGGTGAACGGGCGCGAGGTGATGGCGAGCACGCGGCCCTCGCAGGTGTCGGTGCCCACCTTCGTGAAGGCGAGCTGGTTCCCGCTCCTGTTCACCGTGTACTCCGCCGGGACGTTGCAGGCGTACGGGCCCGTCTCGCCGGTGGCGAACACGACCCGGTCGCCGTCCATCCGGTAGCTGCCCTGCACGACCTCTGCCCCGTTGAACATCACCACGAAGCGGCTGCCCTCGCGGAAGTCCAGCGCCCACGTGCCCGGCGTCCCGTTCCGCAGCTCCGCCGAGGCGGTGGCGGGGATGTCGCTCGCGGCCAGCGTGGTCGTGTACATGCCCGTCATCCCAGGCGTGGGTTCGGTGGCGGGTGCGAACGCCCCGCTGGTGGTCTGCGTCACGGGCGTGCACGCGACGGCGAGGAGCACGGAGAGCAGCGGCAGTCTGCGCATGGAAGCCTCCACTTGGACCGGGGAAGCCATCACCTGAGTGCGAATCTCGCACGCGCCGCAATCTACCGTACACGCATGGCGTTCCAAGCTTTCTCGCATCTCCCGAAACCCCGCGCGTCCGTTCGCTCGCGGCGGTCCGGCTCCGCACTGGCCGGTGCAGCCGATCATCGTCTCCCGCTTCAGCGTATGGCAGCGCCTGCGCATCCTCTCATCCGACGCTTTTGCGAGCCCCACCCGTCACCTCCGCATCTCCATCTCCTGATCCCGCCTTTGAGGCACGGCAGTCGACGAACAAATAGATACTGTCGGGAGATGTGTTTCCCAAGTGGCGTTGTCACAACATGTTAGAAATGGTTTGTTGCACCATTCTGGTGCGGAGCGCACCGCTACGCAGCGGCAATCGTTTCCCGAATGTGTTTGGAAACGTATGTGGGTGAGTGATTTGGGTGTGTCGCAAGATGGCTTGCGGTTTGGCGCGAGCGTTGCCTGGATGGTGCCCGACCAACCGAACGGACGTTCATCCTGTTCGCGGCCCGCCGGGCCGGTGCGGGACGTCCGTCGCCGTCAGCACCCATGTTGCGAGGAGTGGTTCAAGATGTCCCGAATCCGTTTCGCTGCCCTGAGCGTCTTCACGCTCGCCGCCGTCACGGCCTGCGCCGACGGCCCCGTCGCTTCACCCGCGGCGGGGAGCGGGCCGGCATCTGCGCCCGTGGCGGATGCAGGGCAGGACCGTGTGGTGCCCGGCGAGGTGCTGGTCAAGCTGAAGGACGGCGCCACGCTGGAGGAGGTGTTCGGCGAGGCGCGCGTGGGCCGCGGCGCGCACGGCCTGCGCAACGCGTTCGACGTCGCCATCACCGCCGAGGGCAGCGAGCGCGCCACGGCCGCCCGCCTGGCCGCCGACCCGCGCGTGGAGTGGGCCGAGCCCAACTACATCCGCTACCCGCAGGCCGTGAACACCCGCCTGTGGGCGCTGCAGAACCCGGGCGGGATGAACATGAAGTTCAACGAGCTGGACACCAGCGGCCGCTACGGCCAGTCGCTGCCCGCCACGTACGCGGCGCTCGCCGACGCCGACATGGACGCCAGCTTCACCGCCACGTGCCAGGCGGGCAGCTGCCCGGACATCGTGATCGGCAGCATCGACACCGGGGCGGACTTCAGCAACCCGGAGCTGGCCGGCCGCCTGATCGCGGGCAAGGACTGGATCGACAACGACAACGACCCCAGCGACATCGCCGCCGAGGGCCACGGCACGCACACCGCAGGCACGTCGGCGGGCACGAACATCAGCGCGGTGGGCGTGACGGGCATTGCCGGCCACGTGAAGGTGTACGTGCAGCGCGTGTGCGGCACGGCGGGCTGCCCCAGCTCGGCCATCATCAACTCGCTGAACGCCGCTGCCAGCTACCGCGACGCCAGCGGCAAGCCCCTGGTGGCGGTGAACTTCTCCATCGGCGGCGCCACGGAGTCGACGGGCGAGAAGACGGCGATCCAGGCGCTGACCAGCAACGGCACGCTGTTCGTGGCCTCGGCCGGCAACGACGGCCGCAGCCAGGTGAGCTGCCCGGCCTGCGACGCCAACGCCATCAGCGTGGCCGCCACCGACTGGCGCGACGCCCGCACCTCGTACTCCAACTACGGCAAGGGCCTGGACGTCTCGGCCCCCGGCGGCAACTGCTACAGCAACACCACCGAGGAGGGCTGCATCTTCAGCTCGATCGTGACGGGCTACACCGAGGGCCACACCTACAGCAGCACGGCGACGGGCGACGCGATCTACAACCTGACCGGCAACCTCCCGCTGTCGGGCACCAACTACGGCTACATGCAGGGCACCTCCATGGCCGCCCCCAACTTCACCAGCGCCGCGGCGGTGGTGGGGTGGGCCACCGGTCTGCGTGGCGCCGCGCTGCGCACCCGCCTGCTGGGCACGGCGGACGACAAGGGCACGGCGGGCACCGACACCGGGTACGGCGCGGGCCGCGTGAACGTGTACCGCGCGGTCTACAACACCAGCACCTCGCCGCTCTGATCCCGCGGCGGGACCCGGCGCCGGCACGTCCGGCGCCGAAATGAGCACGACGACGGCCGGCCCCCCCCCGCGGAGGCCGGCCGTCTCGCGTCCACCCCCCATCGCCCATGACGGTCGGGAGATGTATGGCGTCAGGCTCGGCCAGGTGGCTTCTTTTACGCCGAGACTTGTGTGAATTGCGCTTCCTCGTTTTACTTCCCGTTGTGAGCTCACCCTTGATAGGGCATGCCAGCGATCAACCAATCACCTCCTGCAAACCAATGTTCTCTCGTCGGTCGAAAAACACGCGGAGTCGGATAGCTACGGTACTTCTGCTCCTGATCCTGCCCGCGATCGCCGGGGCGTGCGCAGATCACATCACCGCGCCTGAGCTAGCCGGGAACTCCGCGACGCGGGCTGTTATGCTGGACCCCCTGAACGCTGTGGCAACCGGGTGCACGGATTACCTTGGATTCTGGCATTCCGACCCCAATTCCTGCAGTTCCGGGACAGGGTCCCCGGTGACCGACCCGCCCCCCTCGCCAACGCCCGGCGGTGGCGGTGGCGGGGCGGGGATTCCGCCCGGGACACTGCCCGGCGATGATGACGAAGATGGGACCACAGCCAACAACGGCCCGATCGGTTACGCAGGATGCGTAGCGGTGAAGATGGGTTTCACGGGTTGGGCAGCGATTGGAGCAACCGGCATCTCCGCATATCAGATGTACGAGGCCCGGAAGAGCACGGACGATAAATACCGCGAATACATCGAGTACAACAACGCGCACTATGCTTACGGAAGCACCTCGCCTTACGATCCGCTTTTGGAGAAGCTTCTCTACAACAACTACATGGAATCTCGGAATAACGAGAACGTACTTTGGGCGCAGCTTAGCCTGTCTGGCGGGGTGGCATTGAGAGCAATCGGCGTTGCCGCGGCGGTCTGCTGGCCCATCGGCGTTGCGCCTGAACCATAAGCTGTAGGCAAGGATGACAAAGCTTCAGAAGGGATACGTGGGGTTCCTGTTGTTCGCCCTGGCCTGTTCAGCAGCGATCATCTGGCTGCTGCTGAGCGGAACCTTCAGCAACGCTGGCTGGCCGGTAACTGCTGGCTTTACGCTCCTCTTGATCTGCTTCCTCGCGTTTGCGTTTCAGTGCGTCCTCGCGGTCACAAGCGGTTATGCGGCTGCGAAGTGGGACTCCAGACCGGCGAAGATGCTCTCCTGGCTGTGCGTTGCTTGGATGCTGGGTCTCCTCCTCTGGCATCAGCTTCCCGGCCATCGTTAGTTGCTCTAAAGACGTCGAGCGATCCCCCGAGCAGCCCTGCTCAGGGGATTTTCGCGT
>DASRQW010000027.1 GCA_035696245.1 Longimicrobiaceae bacterium
CCCCCTACACCGATTTGGTGCATCATGCCTTGTGCATCATTGCACGCGGAAGTCGTTGAGGTTGAACGGTCCGTTGGAGGGCGGTGCCTTGGGCATGATCGCCCAGAGGATCAGGTAGAGGAGGATGCCGGGGAAGGCGGCGGAAAGGGCGGAGAGGATGATGTAGCCGATGCGGAGCCCGCTCGGTGCCCAGCCCAGCCGCTCCGCGATGCCGCCGAGCACGCCCGCCAGGACGCGGTCGTGCGAGCGAGTGAGGCGGTTCGGCGTCTCTTTCATCGGCCGGAGTTGGCGGCTGCGGGAGATGGATCGAGGGGAGGCGGGCATCGGCGGGGAGGCCGATGCCCGCTTTCGTGCCGACGAGCTACAGCAGCACGCGCTCGGCGGTGGCGTCGCCGTCCAGGAGGGAGACGACGGTCTGGGCGATCATCTCCGGGCTGGTCCACTGCGACGGGTCGGCGCCGGGCATGGCGGCGCGGTTGGCCTGGGTGTCCACGGTGCCGGGGAGCAGCACGTTGGCGCGGATGCGCTGCTCGACGTACTCGGCGGCCATCGCTTCGACCATGGTGAGCAGCGCCTGCTTGGATGCGGCGTAGGCGGCCATCTGCGCCGGCTTCTCCACCGCGGCGCGGGCCGAGACGAAGACGAGCGCGCCGCCGCCGCCCTGTTTCAGCAGCTGCCGGAGCGCGGCGCGGCCCACGAGGAAGGCCGAGCGCACGTTGACCTCCATCATTCGGTCCCACACCTCCACCGGCGTCGCGTCCAGCCGCATGCCACCGGCGTAGGCGCCCACCAGGTGCACCACGCCGTCCAGCCGCCCCGCCCACTCCACCGTGCCGTCCACGGCGGCCTTGGCGCCGCGCTCGGTGGTGAGGTCGAGCGCGAAGAAGTTCAGCTTCTGCCCGTACTGCGCCTTCAGGGCGTCCAGCGCGTCTGGCCGGTCGCCCTTGTGCAGGGGCACGGCCACGCGCGCGCCGCTGGCCAGCACGGCTGCGGTGACGGTGCGGCCGATGTTGCCCGCGCCGCCGGTGACGAGGACGACGGAATCGCTCATGGGGCCTGTCTCGTGTGTTGGGTGGGTCCCGCAACCTCGGGTTCGCGCGCGGCCGCGCGGGTCAGCGCGCGCAGGCGGGCGCCCAGCTCGGGCGTGAGCGCTCCCGCGGGGAAGCGCCACGCCCAGTTGCCCTCCACGGTGCCGGGCGTGTTCATCCGCGCCTCGCTGCCCAGCCCCAGCACGTCCTGCAAGGGCACGATGGCGACGGCGGCGGGCGAGCGGAAGACCGCCTCCATCATCCGCCAGTGCACGTCGTCCGCCGATTCGACCGGGCCGGCGACGCGTTCCAGGCCTTCGCGCTCGACCTCGCCCGCGGCGGCGTGCCAGCCGACGGAGGTGTCGTTGTCGTGCGTGCCGGTGTAGGCGACGGACCGCGGCGGGTGGTTGGCCGGGAGATGCGGGTTCAGGTGCGCATCTTCCGCATCCCCGAAGGCGAAGTGCAGCACGCGCATCCCCGGAAGCTCCAGGCCGTCGCGCAGCGCCTCCACCTCTTCGGTGATGATGCCCAGGTCCTCGGCGATGAGGGGCAGCGGGCCCAGCTCGGCCTCGAGCGAGCGGAACAGGTCCGCGCCGGGGCCGGGCATCCACCGGCCGTTCAGCGCGGTCTCCTCGTGCCCCGGGACCTCCCAGTACGACTCGAAGCCGCGGAAGTGGTCGATGCGGGCCACGTCCACCAGCTCCAGGGTACGGCGGAAGCGCTCCTTCCACCAGGCATACCCGCGAGAGCGCATGACGTCCCACCGGTACAGCGGGTTGCCCCAGCGCTGGCCGGTGGCGCTGAAGTAGTCCGGCGGCACGCCGGAGACGACGACCGGGTGGCCCTCGGCGTCCAGCTCGAACAGCTCGCGGTTGGCCCACACGTCGGCGCTGTCGTGGCTCACGAAGATGGGGACGTCGCCGATGATGCGCACCCCCCGCGAGTTGGCATGGCGCCGCAGCGCGTCCCACTGCCGCTCGAAGAGGAACTGCACGAAGGCGTGCCGCTCCACGTCGTCGCGCAGGCGCTCGCGAGCCCCCTCCAGCGCGTCGGCCCGCCGGTCGCGCGCGGCGGGCTCCCACTGCGTCCATCCCGCGCCGCCGTGCTCCTCGCGCAGCGCCATGAAGAGCGCGAAGTCGTCCACCCACGCGGCGTGGCGCCGCCGGAACTCGGTGAACGCCTGCGCCAGGGCGGGCGCCCAACCGGCGCGGAAGGCGCCGTACGCGCGGCGCAGCAACAGCTCCTTCCACCGTCCCGCCGCGCGGAAATCCACCTTGCCGTCCGCCGGAGGCGCGTCGGGATCCTCGATCTTCTCCAGCAACCCGTCTTCTGCCAGCGCGTCCGGGCTCACCAGCATGGGGTTGCCCGCTATCGCGGAGAGCCCGTCGTACGGCGAGCCGCCTTCGCCCACGGGGACGAGGGGGAGCACCTGCCAGAACGTCTGCCGCGCGTCCGCCAGCCAGTCCACGAAGCGGTGCGCCTCGGCGCCCAGGTCGCCGATGCCGGGGCCGGGCAGCGACGTGGGGTGGAGCAGGACGCCGCTGGACCGCCGGTCGAGCAGGTCCGCCGCTGCCGTCACGCGCTCCGCTCCGGGTCCACGGGGAGGATGTACACGACCTCCGCGCGATCCAGCGTCATGCTCTCCGGCACCGCCTCGCCCTCTGCCGGGAAGGTGTCGCGGCACACGCGGAACATCCGGTACTTCGCATCTCCCGTGACGAAGTCGGCCAGGCGGACGTCGCGCGGCTGCGCCCAGACCTTGTTGATGACGATCCAGCCCCGCTGCGCATCTCCCGAATCGCCGTCGCGCCGCTCCAGCACCAGCGTGTCGCCCATCGTGCCGCCCACGGCGCGGAGGACGCCTTCGCCCTGGAGCAGCGAGTGGCGCAGCTTGCACTGGTTCACGCGGCCGATGAAGGGGCGCAGGTCCCACGTGCGCCGCTCCCAATCGCTCGGCATCGTCTCCACCACGTTCATCCGCCGGCGGAAGCCGAATTCGTAGCCAACGGGCATCATCACCCCGGCGGAGAAGGCGGCGGCGAAGGCGTAGCGCTGCCGCTGGACGGCTTCATCCCCCTCCGTCTCGGCCGCCAACCGCTCGGTGTCGTGAGATTCGGGGAAGGCGATGGAGGGCGCGATGTCGCGGAACTGCTCGTGCTGGTCCAGCGCCCACGGCTCGGTGAAGCTCCACCACTTGCTGGAGTTGAAGAAGTAGTCGAAGCCCGCCTCGGCCAGCGCGGCGACGTCTTCCGTCGGCGCCCCCAGCGTCTCCGCGAAGAACTCCGCGCCGGGATCCACCTCCCTCGCCGCGCCGATCAGGTGGCGCCACAGCTCCGCCGGCACCTTGTACGCGGCGTCGCAGCGGAAGCCGCGGAAGCCCAGCGCCAGCCCGTCGCGCACCACCTTCGCCCAGTAGTCCCACAGCGCCTGGCGATCGGTCGCGTTCTCGTTGTCGATCTCCGCCAGGTCGCCCCAGGTGGTGACCTTCGACGGATCGTCGGGATCGACCACGAACGGGCTCTGCACCTGTCCGTTAGCGTCGCGCACGAACCAGCCGGGATGGCTGCCGATGAGGGGCGAGTCCTTGGACGTGTGGTTGACGACCAGGTCCATCATCGGCTTGAGCCCCATCCCGCCGATGATGCCCAGCGCTTCTTTCAGCGGCGCGAGCGACGCGGGGTCCGCGCCGGGCGGCAGGAAGAGCGGGTTCAGCCGGTCCAGCTCCTTGGGCGCGTAGAGGCTGCCGGAGAAGCCGGGGTAGTGCCACGGGTTGAGGTACAGCCAGTTGAACCCCATCTCCCGCGCCCGCGCAGCGTGCTCCGGCCAGCGCGTCGTCGGTCCGACCAGGCGGGGGAAGAGGTTGTAGATGAGAGGCGGTGTCACGCGGCGCCTCCCAGGATGGAGCGGATGCCCAGCACGGGCACCCAGATCCACTCCGGCCGGTTGTTCAGCTCGTAGCCCAGCTCGTACACCGCCTTGTCCAGCTCGAACACGGCGAGCACGCGCTTGAGCGCTTCCGCGTCCGCCGGGACGAAGGGCGCGCCCGCGGTCGCTTCCCGATAGGCGTCGAGGAAAGCCTTCCGCGTCTCTGCACGCCACGCCTCGGACCAGGCTTCGAGCGAGGCGCGGATGCGCATGTCGGTGGTGTCCTGCTCGCGGAACGCCATGCGCACGGCGTAGTCGAACGAGCGAAGCATGCCCGCCACGTCGCGCAGCGGCGACTGCTTGCGGCGCCGGTCGGCGATGGAGCGCGCGGGCTCGCCCTCGAAGTCCAGGACGACCCAGTCGCCGCCCATCCCGCGGTCTGCCCGCAGCACCTGGCCCAGGTGGTAGTCGCCGTGGAAGCGGGTCTTCACCAGCCCCTGCTCGGCCAGCACGCGCAGGTCTTCCATGCGCGCCCCCAGGTCCGGCGCCTGGCGCACCACGGCGGCGAGCTCGTTGAGGATGTGCGCGGGGAAGGCGCCGGGCATCCGGTCCGCCATGCGCCCCACCTCGGCGAGCGTAGCCTCGGCCGAGCGGCGGGCGGAGGCCACGAACGCCTCCACGTCGGCCTGCGTGATGGGCTCCGGCGCGAAGTCCGGCTCGTCCGCCCCGGCAGAGGCGAGCGCGACGTGCAGCTCGCCGGTGACCGTGCCCAGGCGGCGGACGGCGGGCAGGAAGTCGCCCATCATCCGCCTCGTCGCGTCCTGACCGGCGGGGGTGGACGGGTCTGCGGCGCTGCGGCTGGCGGCGGCGAAGTAGCGCGCCAGGGCCCGCTGCGCGAAGGCCCACGCATCTCCCGTGTTGGGCACGTACTCGAACAGCGCCGCGACGGAGGCGGACTCGCCCTCGGAGGGATGGTAGTCGATCCACCCGGCGAGGGCGGGCAGCGCGCGGAAGCCGGTGCGCTCCACCAGGAAGCGCGTCATCTCCAGGTCCGGGTTGACGCCGCGCTCCAGCTTGCGGAAGACCTTGAGGATGAGCTGGTCGCCGTACACGAGCGACGTGTTGCTCTGCTCGGCGGCGATGCGGCGCACGGGGCCGCGAACCTCGTCCAGCCCCTGCACGTCGCCCGTGCGGTGGCCGGTGAAGCGGCCGGCCGAGCCCGCCAGCTCGCGCTCGGCGGCGATGGCGTCCAGCAGCAGGCGCGCGACGCGGCGGTCGGCCAGCGCCTCGTACAGGCGGAACTCGCCCTCGCCGGTGGAATGCGTCAGGATGGGCTCGGCCTCTACGCCGGGCTGCGTGGTCGGCCGCAGGGCGAGCGGCAGCAGGTACGTCTCCCCCTCGCCCTCCGCGAAGCCGACGTCCACGACGGAGAGCAGCATGCGCGGCCCGCGTTCGGGCACCAGCACCGCGTGGTCGCGTAGCGACGCGCCCGCCACCTCGCGCGACTTGCCGCGGAACCAGCGCTGCCCCAGCAGCCACTCGCCGGGAATGGAGCCCACCATGCGCGACAGCGCCTCGGGGCTCTCGAACAGCGCCGCCTCGCGCTCCGCCCACTCGGTGGGCAGTGCCTCGTCTTCCTCGCCCTCCACCCGGGCCGCCCGCAGCGCGAACCAGAAGAAGCCGTAGGGGCTGAGCGTGAGCGCGTACGGCGTCTCGTCCACCGGCAGGAACTCGGTGCTGCCCAGCAGCTCCACCGGCGTGCGGCCGGAGAAGCGGGCAAGGTCGAGCCGCACCGCCTGCGCCGCGCCGGAGAGGTTGTTGACGACCAGGATGGTGTCGCCCTCGTGCTCGCGCAGGTAGGCGAGCACGTGCGGGTTCGCCGGCTCCAGGAACTCGATGCTGCCGCGGCCGAACGCGTGGTGCTGCTTGCGGACGGCGATGAGGCGCTTGGTCCAGTTCAGCAGCGCGTACGCCGAGCGCTCCTGCGCCTCCACGTTGATGGCCTGGTAGCCGTAGACGGAGTCCTGGATGGCGGGCAGGAAGAGCCGCGCCGCCTCGGCCCGCGAGAAGCCGGCGTTGCGGTCCGGCGACCACTGCATGGGCGTGCGCACGCCGTCGCGGTCGCCCAGGTAGATGTTGTCGCCCATCCCCAGTTCGTCGCCGTAGTACACGATGGGCGAGCCCGGCATGGTGAAGAGGATGGAGTTCAGCAGCTCGATCTTGCGCCGGTCGTTGTCCATCAGCGGGGCCAGGCGCCTGCGGATGCCCAGGTTGAGGCGCATCCGCGGGTCGGCCGCGTACTCGCTGTACATGTAGTCGCGCTCCTCGTCCGTCACCATCTCCAGCGTCAGCTCGTCGTGGTTGCGCAGGAACATGCACCACTGGCAATCTGGCGGGATGGGCGGCGTGCGCTGGATGATCTCCACGATCGGCTTCCGGATCCCCTGCCGCACTGCCATGAAGATGCGCGGCATGAGCGGGAAGTGGAACGCCATGTGGAACTCGTCGCCATCGCCGAAGTACGGCCGCACGTCGTCCGGCCACTGGTTCGCCTCGGCGAGGAGGATGCGGCCCGGGTACGTGCGGGCGATGCGGGCGCGGAACTCCTTGAGGATGTCGTGCGTCTCCGGCAGGTTCTCGCAGATGGTGCCCTCGCGCTCGATCAGGTACGGCACGGCGTCGGCGCGGAAGCCGTCCATCCCCTTCTCGAGCCAGAACTCCATCACCTGGAACATCGCCTCCTTGACCTCGGGATTGTCCCAGTTCAGGTCCGGCTGGTGGGCGAAGAACCGGTGCCAGTAGTACTGCCCCGCCACCGGGTCCCAGGTCCAGTTGCTGGGCTCGGTGTCGGTGAAGATGACGCGGGCGTCGCGATACGGTTCGTCGGTGTCGCTCCACACGTACCACGCGCGCTCCGGCGAGCCCTTGGGAGCGCGGCGGGCGCGCTGGAACCAGGGGTGCTGGTCGCTGGTGTGGTTCAGCACCAAGTCGGCGATGACGCGCAGGCCGCGGCGGTGCGCCTCGTCGATGAAGGCCTGGAAGTCCTCGAAGTTCCCGTAGCTGGGGTGGATGTTGTAGTAGTCGGCGATGTCGTAGCCGTCGTCGCGCAGCGGTGAGGGATAGAACGGCAGCAGCCAGATGGCGTCCACCCCCAACCCCTGCACGTAGTCCAGCCGCTGGATGAGGCCGCGGAAGTCGCCCACGCCGTCGGCGTTGCTGTCCTGGAAGGCTTTGACGTGAAGCTCGTAGAATACGGCGTCCTTGTACCAGAGCGGATCGGCACTCACTGGACGGGCTCTCCTGGTGGGCTGGACGAACGTGCGGGCGGCGGCGCGCCATCTCTCTTCGCGTTCAAGCTACGGTGAAGCGGCCCGCGGCGCTGCACGAAGCGTTCCGACCAGCCCACAGCCCCCTGTGGCCCGCTCTCGCACTGCCCGCCTTCCACCCTCGGCCGGTGTCCAGCCGTTCAGCCGTGGTCGAGCGGACTGCGTACCGTCCGGCCGCCGCGGTTCAGCACGTGAGGTAGATCATGGTGGTGCCTACGTCCACGTGGCCGAGCAACTCCTGCACGGTACCGATGTCGGCCCCATCTTCCAGTAGATGCGTGGCGAAGGAGTGGCCCAGCGTGTGGCAGCCGCCGCCGTGGCGATCCCGGCCGGGCGAACGGCGCTGCCGACGGTCTCTGGATAGAGAACCCGGAGACGTGCCGGCGGCGGAGCCCCGAACGACGGTCGATCGACAGCTTGCTGGACGCAGGCTGAAGTGCTTCAGGCGTGCGGTTTGCCTCATCAGGTGCAGGAGCTTGGGTCGGTCATTGGGGACGTGGGCGTCAAGGGAGGTGAGTTTGGAAATGCTGCACTCTATTTCCAGATAATCCGCTCAGCAAGAGCGTTATCCTGCCACTGCGCGTGCATGGCCGAATGCCGGGACGGCAGCACGCGGCGCAGGAGGTGGCGCGGGTTCGATTTACGGAGCTTGCCCTTCGGGGCTGCGCGTATTATCTGGATAGGAGTGGAATCCACGATGGGTGCCCGACGCGCAGATTATCCGGAATTCCGCCCAGTGAACAACCAGTTGGGCGCCGCCGGTACAAGCCTCGAAGCGGGGCACTCGGCGCGGCAACAGGTTTTCGTTCGCGGAGCCCTCGCCGAGGCATTCGTGCCGTGAGCCCGCCGCGCGCCCGGTGCTGAGGCACTTCGGCTATGCAGGTGCGGCGCAGCTCTTCTGTGCGAGCCGCCGGAAAACACGAGATCGAGGCGCGCTACGCCGGTGCGCATCACCCTCGCAGCCGGCG
>DASRQW010000028.1 GCA_035696245.1 Longimicrobiaceae bacterium
TCGCGGTGCTCGGGGCGGATGAAGCCTTCGGCGACGCCGTGGTCGGCCAGGGCGAGGAGGGGCGCGTAGTAGTTCGCGACGTTCAGCAGGCCGCAGGGCTTGGGGTGGAAGCCGAGCTGCGACCACGTGAGCACCTCGAAGAACTCCTCGAAGGTGCCGAAGCCGCCGGGGAGCGCCACGAAGCCGCCCGCCAGGTCCGCCATCATCGCTTTGCGCTCGTGCATGCTGCCCACCACGTGCAGCGCGGTGAGGCCGGTGTGCCCGACCTCCTTCTCCTGCAATGCCCGCGGGATCACGCCGATGGCCTCGCCGCCGGCGGCGAGCACCGCGTCGGCCACGGCGCCCATGAGGCCCACGCGGGCGCCGCCGTACACCAGCCCCATCCCCCGCGCCACCAGCTCGCGGCCGAGCTCCCGCGCCGCCGCCTCGTACTCCGGCCGCACGCCACGGCTGGACCCGCAGAACACGCACACCCGCTTCATCTCGCTCACATCATCTCCGTTCGCTTCCGGTTTCTCGAGCCGGATGGATATCATCGCTACGACGCGCGGGCAAGCGGGAGACGGGTTGATGTGTCCGCCGCGGTCGTATGTAATCGCGTTGAGTGCGGGATTGTCGATGGTTACGATGTGGGTGGGTGAGGATGGGAGAGATGCGCGTAGGGAGAACGTCACGCATCCGAAGCTTCGCCGGTGGTATGAAACCACCGGCTGGGACTGCGGTCGTCCTGCGGACGAAGTTGGTGGCAGAGCGATGCGGTGGGTGCGCGTCGGAGAGGCGGGACGGAAACGCCGGTCCGCGCCACACGAGGTAAGGCGCGAGCCGGGCTTGGCCATCTCGTCGTTCGTCGTATCCGTGAAAGGGTGTGCGGCGGGAGACTCGCGTGGCGGGGTGCATACGCGCGCGCGGGTGCACGCGAGGCTCACGCCGGGGCGGGGAGACCCCGGACGTAGGCCGACAGGTGTATCGTTGGCCGGAGGAGGAGGCTCCCCGACCCCGCGGAGGAGACGGGCGGGCAGGCAGTATCGCCCGGCCGGCTCCGGAGCGGTCCAACGCTTCGGAAACGAGACGCATCCACCACGCAGAAGCCGCCGGTGCGCGTTGCCCGGCGCGGTACGCATCCGTATTGTAGGAGCTGAATCCTCCGCATCTCCGCCGTAGCTCCCCAACCACACTCGGAGCCGTACATGACTTCACGGTTCACCGCGGCTTTGCTCGCGCTGGCCGCCGCGCCCGCCCTGCACGCGCAGGAGCCGGAACGGCCGGCGAACGCCCGCCCCACCGCCGCGCAGGCCAACCAGTCCGCGATGGCCACGCCGTTCGACAGCACGCTTCTGGCGCCCGCGCTCAAGGCGCGCAGCATTGGCCCGGCGATCATGGGCGGGCGCGTGTCGTCCATCGCCATCGACCCGCGCAACCCGTTCACGTTCTACGTGGGCCTGGGCACGGGCGGGGTGATGAAGACCAGCGACAACGGCGGCACCTTCCAGGCGGTGTTCGAGCACGAGCGCGTGGCGGCGGTGGGCGCCGTCGCGGTGGCGCCGAGCGACCCGCAAGTGGTGTGGGTGGGCACGGGCGAGGCGAACGACCGCAACTCGTCCGCATGGGGCGACGGCGTGTACCGGTCCACCGACGCGGGCGGGACGTGGACGAACGTGGGGCTGCACGACAGCCGCACCATCGCCCGAATCGCGGTGCACCCCGCGGACCCGCGCACGGCGTACGTGGCGGCGATGGGCGACCTGTGGGTGCCCACGGCGGAGCGCGGCTGCTACAAGACGACCGACGCGGGCGCGACGTGGCGCCGCATCCTCTCCGCCCCGGCGCCGTACGCCGAGCGTGTGGGCTGCGGCGACATCGCCGTCGATCCGTCCAATCCCAACACCGTCTACGCGGCGCTGTACGCGCGGCGCCGCACGCCGTGGTCGTTCCAGGCGGGGCCGGACTACACCGACGGGCGCGACGCGGGCGGCATCTTCAAGAGCACCGACGGCGGCGCGACCTGGAAGAAGCTGAGCAACGGCCTGCCGCCGGGCACGGGCCGCATCGGCCTGGCGGTGTTCCGGCGCGACCCGCACATCGTGTACGCGGTGGTGCAGAGCGACGCGGGCGGCACCAGCAGCATAGACGACGTGCGCAGCAAGCGCGGCGGCGTGTTCCGTAGCACCGACGCGGGCGAGACGTGGACGCGGCAGAGCCCGCTGGACCCGCGGCCCTTCTACTTCTCGCAGATCCGCGTGGACCCGGACTCGTCCAACAAGGTCTACGTGCTGGGCTTCGCGCTGCACGTCTCCACCGACGGCGGGCGGACATTCCGCGAGGACCGCTTCAAGAACGTGCACTCGGACCTGCACGACCTGGCCATCGACCCGCGCGACACCAAGCGGCTCCTCCTGGGCACCGACGGCGGCGCGTACCAGAGCTACGACGGCGGCTCCGGCTGGCAGCACATGAGCCGCATGGCCGCGGGCGAGTTCTACCGCATCAACGTGGACATGCGCACGCCGTACCGCATCTGCGGCGGCCTGCAGGACAACCAGAACTGGGTGGGGCCGAGCCGGACGAACAGCAAGGAGGGCATTACCAACGCGGACTGGACGGCGGTGCAGGGCGGCGACGGCTTCTACTGCTTCTTCGACCAGACGGACCCCGACCTCGTCTTCGCGGAGTCGCAGCAGGCGTACCTGGCGCGGCTGGACCTGCGCACCGGCGCGTACAAGGAGTTCCACCCGGAGCCGGCGGAGGGCCAGCCCGCGTTCCGGTTCCAATGGGACGCGCCCATGATCCCCAGTGCGCACGACCCGCACGCCTTCTACGTGGCGGGCAACCGCGTCTTCCGCTTCACCGACCGCGGCGAGACGTGGCGCGCCATCTCGCCGGACCTGTCGATGAACGACCCGGCGAAGACGACCACCACCGGCAGCGGCGCCGAGGCGTACGGCGTGGTCTACGCCCTGGCCGAGTCGCCGGTGAAGGCGGGCGTTCTGTGGGCGGGGACGGATGATGGGAAGCTGTGGACGACCGAGGACGACGGCGCGCACTGGACCGACGTGTCGCGCAACGTGCCCGCCCCCGCGCGCGGCGAGTGGGTGAGCCGCGTGGAGCCCGGCCACCGCGACGCGCGCGTGGCCTATCTCGCGGTAGATGCGCACCGCAGCGGCAGCTTCGCCCCGCTGGCGTACCGCACGGACGACGGCGGGCGCACCTGGCGCAGCATCGCCGGCGACCTGCCGCGCAACGGGCCGGTGAAGGTGATCCGCGAAGACTTGAAGAATCCCAACCTGCTCTACGCCGGCACCGAGTTCGGCCTCTTCGCCAGCTCCGACGGCGGGCGCACGTGGGCGAAGATCGGCGGGCTGCCCACCGTGGCGGTGGACGACATCCTCATCCACCCGCGCGACCTGGACCTGATCGCCGCCACGCACGGCCGCAGCCTGTACGTGATCGACGACGTGCGGCCCATCCAGGAGCTGACGCCCGCCGTGCGCGCCATGGACGCGCACCTCTTCCCCATCCGCGCGGTGACCATCCGCGAGCCGCTGGCCGGGTGGGTGGAGAGTAGCGGCAGCGCCAACTTCCGCGGCGCGAACCCGCCCGCCGGGGCGCTCATCAGCTACTACGTGCGCCGCTACACGGGCGACGAGGTGACCCTCGCCGTGACCGACGCGAGCGGGGCGGCCATCGCCAACATCACCGCGCCGGGCACGCCGGGCCTGAACCGTGTGACGTGGGACCTGAAGCCCAGCGCCGAGGTGCTCACCGAGTACGGCGGCGAGGGCCGCAAGTACGTCCCCGCGGGCGACTACACCGTCACGCTCACCTACGGCAAGGTCCACGAGACCCAGAAGGTGCACGTGGAAGTCGCCCCCAACATCGAGACGCGGTAACGGGTTTCGGGAGATGGGTGAAGGCCGATGGACGGAGTTCCGTGCGCGACGCGCTGGCCCTCCGTCCATCGCAGTACCGCTGATGTGATCCCCTATGATGTGCGCTCGCCTCTCTCCGCCAGTTGAAAGCACCCGAGACGAGCGGGAGCTTCCGGAGAAGCCCGCGCAGGCGGACTTCGTGCGGTTTTAGCCCGCGGGTTTACCCGCCAAGCGTCATCTCGGCCGCGACGAATCTCCCGTGCCGGTAGATGCCGCCGAAGGATTTCGTTCGCGCGAGTCGAAGGCCGTTGGAGAAACCTCGGCTCGCTGAGGCTCCATCCCGCCGAAGCCATGCTGTCCGATCTCGGCGAGCAGTTCGCTCGTGCGCTCCTCGGACCTCGCCCGGCTTTCCGGGCTCATCCGTTCACGTAGCTCTTCGAACGGTTTTCCCATCGACCCTCCGTCGAGGTCGAGAACATGGAACGACAACGCCGGGGGCCGACGCGAAAAGCAGTCCGCGGCCAACCTTTTGCGGGGCCATCCGGTCTTCCACGCAGACGCGCCGGCAGCTCTCCCCATGCGGGGAGATGTGCGGCCGTGCATCCCCATCCCACACCACACGATTCCGATGACGAGCAGGAGAACGTTCGCCGCACTGGCCGCCGCCCTGGCGCTCGCCGCGCCGGTGCACGCGCAGATGATGGGCGCACCCGCCGACACGTCGGCGTTCCGGCCGCTGGAGCTGCCCGCGCCCAACGACTACCGCACGGCCGCCGGCGAGCCCGGGCCGCGCTACTGGCAGCAGCGCGCGGACTACACCATCGCCGCCACGCTCGACACCACGGCCAAGACGGTGACGGGCACCGAGACCATCCGCTACCACAACAGCTCGCCGTCCACGCTGCGCTTCGTGTGGCTGCAGGTGGACCAGAACATCTACCGCCCCGGCAGCGCGGGCTCGTACCTCAACTCCGGCGACGCGCGCTGGGGCGCCCGTGATTTTCCGGGCGGGCTGAACCTGAGCTACGCCCGCGCGGGCGGCGCCACCGTCACCCCGTTCGTGAACGGGACGATGATGCGCGTGGACCTGCCGCAGCCGCTGGCGCCCGGCGGCACCGTGGCGCTGGACTTCGGGTGGTCGTTCATGGTGCCCGAGCACGGCTCCGACCGCATGGGCCGCCAGGGCAGCCTGTACCAGATCGCGCAGTGGTTCCCGCGCATGGCCGTGTTCGACGACGTGCACGGCTGGAACACCGATCCGTACCTGGGCCAGGGCGAGTTCTACCGCGAGTACGGCGACTACGACGTGGCCGTGACCGTGCCCGCCGGCTACATCGTCGCCGCCACGGGCCTGCTCCAGAACCCCGCCGAGGTGCTGACCGCCGCGCAGCGCGAGCGCCTGGCCCGCGCGGCGCACAGTGCGCAGCAGGTCGCCATCGTCACGGCCGACGAGGTGGGCGGCGCGTCCACCCGTCCGCGCACGAACGGGACGATGACGTGGCGCTTCCACGCCACCAACGTGCACGACTTCGCGTGGGCGGGCTCGCCGCGCTTCCGGTGGGATTCGGAGAACGTGGACGGCGTGCAGTGCCACTCGTACTACCAGCCCGAGGCGGTGCAGTGGGTCACCGCGGCGGACATGACGTGCTTCTCCATCCGCGACTTCTCCACGCGCTGGTTCAAGTATCCTTGGCCGCAGGCCACCAGCGTGGCGGGCCCCGTGGGCGGCATGGAGTACCCGATGTTCGTGATGGTGCACGCGGGCGGCACCGAGGGCAGCGTGTTCGGCACCATTGCCCACGAGCACGGGCACGAGTGGTTCCCCATGATCGTGTCGTCCAACGAGCGGCGGTACGCGTGGATGGACGAGGGCTTCAACACCTTCATCGACCAGTTCGTCAACGCCGCCCGCTATGGCGACGCGGACAAGAACAACGCCGGCCCCGGCTTCCTGCGCGGGCGCTACGAGGCGCTGGTGGCGCAGGGCGGCGACGTGCCGCTGATGACCCCGGCCGACCGCGTGCCTCCCGCGGCGCTGGGCGTGACCGCGTACCGCAAGCCGGCCATGGTGCTCAACCTGCTGCGCGACAACGTGGTGGGCCCCGAGGCGTTCGACGCCGGCTTCCGCGAGTACGTGCGCCGCTGGGCGTTCAAGCACCCCACGCCGGCAGACTTCTTCCGGACCATGGAGAACGTGACCGGCCGCGACCTGAGCTGGTTCTGGCGGGAGTGGATGTACAGCACCGACGTGCTGGACCAGGCCGTCGCCAACGTGACGCAGACCAGGACCGACGCGGGCGCCTACAACGTGTCGGTGGACCTGGTGAGCAACACGCGCGTGGTGATGCCCACGCGGCTTCTCCTCACGCTGGCGAACGGGCAGACGCGCACGGCGGACCTGCCGGTGGAGATATGGTTCGGCGGGCCGCGCTACACGTACCGCGTGCAGACGCCCGCGCAGGTCACGGGCGTGATGATCGACCCGCAGAACACCCTGCCGGACCAGAACCGCGGCAACAACGCCTGGGGCACCGCCCGCCCCTGACCGGCGGGTCCGACATCGGCAGTCCCTGAGATGTAGAAGGGTCCAGGCTCGATTCGAAGCCTGGACCCTTCTTCTTTCGCGCGCGTGTCCCGATTCGCACTCCATCTGTCGCGATCCGCTCCACCGCATCCGAGCGATCCATCCCAGCATCTGACGATGCGCATCCGATGGCCGGTCGATGCAGAAACCGCCGCTACGCGTCCATCGCTCCCTGTATCGTTTGCGTCGGCTCGCCGAGGCGGGCGAGGGCGTCGGCGGCCATGCGGGTGTGCGGGTGGTCGGCGCCGCCGGTTTCGGTGAAGACTGCGAGGGCGCGGCGCAGGTAGCCGGCGGCATCGTCGCGTTCACCAAGCTCCGCGAGGACGCTTCCCAGCCGGTAGAGGTCGCGGCCCAGGCTGGGGTGTGTGGTGCCGTACGCGGCGGTGTCCACCTCCAGGGCGCGGGCGTACTGGTCGCGCGCGCCGGGCAGGTCGCCCATCTCCTGGAGCGTGGTGCCCAGGTTGTTCAGGATGGTCGCCACGAACGCGTGCTCCGGCCCGAAGATGCGCAGCCCCAGCTCCGCCGCGCGCCGGAAGGTCGCCAGCGCCTCGTCGCGCCGGCCCACGTGCTTGAGCAGCGAGCCCACGTTGTTGATCTGCAGCAGCGTGTGCCGGTGCTCCGGCCCCAGCGTCGCCGCGCAGATGTCGTGCTCCCGCTGCGCGCACGCCAGCACGCCCTCCCAATCGCCGCCCACGTGCAGGTGCGCGTTGAGCGCGCGGACCGCGTCCAGGGTCTGCCGCGAGTTGGGCCCGTGCTCCGCCTCCGCGTCGCGCACCGCCTGCTCCAGCGCGCCCCGTTGCTCGTCCATGTCGTTCGGGAGATGTGAGAAGGGCGATGCGCCGCGGATGATGCCGCACAGCACCTGGGGATCGGGAGATGGCGAGCTGAAATCCGCCGCGGATGCGGTGGCGGGCTATCTACGGGCCGGTGGATACCCTTCGATCCACGCGCGATGATGATGCAGGGCCGGTCGCGTCATCCGCCGTCCTCGCTCTCCGCGGCGATTCGCAGCGCGCGCAGCATCTCCCGGCGGATGAGGCCGCTGAACGGGCCGATGAACCGCCAGTAGCGCCGGAAGCTGCGCCGGGCCTCATCGTCCGTGCACAGCACGCGCGTCTCCGTCGCCAGGCGGACGCCGCCCGGCTCCGGCGCGAGCGAGAAGTTCCAGGCGGCGCGCGCGTAGCCCGGCCGGTCGAACGCCCGGAACTCGTCCGGACTGACGCGAACACATCCCCCGTCCGCAGTCCAGAACCGGCCGACGAGACCTAGAAGCAGCTCCTCGCCGGGACGCTCATCCAGCACCACGAACCCGCTCGCAACCAGTCTGTCGAGGCTCATCCCGCTTCCGCGCGCCTCGCCACGTCCGGCTGCCCGCCGCCGGGACAGCCGACTAGGAAGCGAGCGCAACGCGAGCAGACTGCGGATCACCGGCGAGCGGCCCACGTCCAGCCTCCGCGCCGCGGCGTACACCCGCTCCGCCGGTGCGCGAATCACCGTCGAGTGCCGCTCCACCTCGTCCCACGCGGGCATCCACGCATCCAGCAGCGTCCCCGCGCCCGCAACGGCCGCGCTCACGCGAGCCTCGCGGCGGCGTCTGCTGCGCGGCGCGCGGGGGCACGTGTGACAGCCAGGTGCGGTGGCATCTGCTTTTCGCTTGCTTCTGAAGATGCGCGGCGGGTGTACCGCTCGGGCGCGGCGCATCTCCGGCATGCCCCCGTGGAGCGCCGGGGCGGACACGGGATCGCCGACCCTCCGCAATATCCGGCGGATGCGCAGCGGCTGCAACGGCCGCGTCGCGGGCGGATGCAGCGACGGCCCGCTGCGGGGAACGCGGCGGGCCGTTCTTCTACTCCATCGAACCGAGCCGTCAGAGGCCCAGGTCGTTGCGCACCGGGGTGTCGAAGTGGCCGTTCGTGATGGTGAACGTGCTTCCCGCCACCGCCTGGCCGTTCGTGTCCACCCGCACGCCCGTGCCGCTGAACGTGCCGGTCACGCGGGTGGACGAGACGGTGGAGACGACGACCGTGCCGGAGGTCAGCACGTAGTCCGTATCCACCGTGTTCAGCGTGGTGTTCAGGCCGAACAGCATCTCCACGCCGGCGCACGTCGCCGCCGTGGCGCAGACGGTCACGGTGGTGGGGCCGGTCGTCGCCGGCAGGTCGATGAACACCGCGTCGGTCCGCGGCACCCCTCCCGGCCGGAACGCGCCGATGGAGATGAACGTGCCGCCGCCGCTCGCCGCCTGGGTCAGCGCCGCCGCGAACTGGCCGGAGGGCACGCCGCCCACCAGCCTGGCGACGCCGCTCACCGAGTAGGTGCCGGTCACGTCGCCGGCATAGCTGAAGTCCAGCGAGCCCGACTCGTTGCTGGTGCTGCCGGTGGAGTCGCTGCTGCACGCGCCGGCGAGCAGGGCGACGACGGGAAGGACGAGGATGCCGCGTTTCAGTGCTCGCATGTCCGTGGCGGGTGCGGGGGGTTTGGCGGCGGCGGCAAGGCAGGCGCGCGCGGCACCCACACCCGGTCGTCGGCGGAATCATCTCCATCTGCGGGATGGATAGCGCGCAAGAACGGTTCCGTCATCCCGCAATCCCGCGGCCGCGAGCGGCCGGTGAGTGCTGCCCACCCACGCATCTCCGCACGGCATCGTGAGATGCTGCTCATCTCCCGTCTCGCCCGCCCGCTTGGACGGTGGACGATGCAACCGGGCCGCGCGTTACGACGACGATCCGCAGCTGTCGAAGCCGCCGATTGGCCGTCGGGGCGGACACGGCAGGCGGCACCGCCCTTGCGCACGCGGGGCGGACGCGTATCCTGGGGCGACCCCACGCCCCTTCCCGGCCCCGAGAGCGGTGCATGCCCAAGACGATGGAAACCCCCCTGCGCGAGCTGGCCGCGCGCCTGGACCCGCGGCGCATGGAGCACGGCGTGCCGCTGGCCCCTTACACCACCTTCAAGATCGGCGGCCCGGCCGACGTGCTGTACCGCGCCCGCACGCCCGACGAGCTGGCGCAGGCGATTCTGGCCGCGCGCGAGCTGGAGGTGCCGTTCTTCCTGCTTGGGATGGGCGCCAACATCCTGGTGAGCGACAAGGGCGTGCGGGGCCTGGTGATCAAGAACGAGGTGGAGGGCATCGAGTTCCTGGACGGTTCGCGCGTGCGGGCCGGCAGCGGCGCCCGCATCTACCACGAGCTCATCCAGGCCACCGTGGCGCGCGGGCTGGGCGGGCTGCACCACTTCGTGGGGATCCCCAGCACGGTGGGCGGCGCCATCTGGCAGAACCTGCACTTCCTGTCGCCGCCGCCGGAGCGCGAGCGAACCGTCTTCATCGAGGAGGTCGTGGAGTCTGCCACCATCCTCACCGCCGAGGGCGAGGTGCGGACGGTGGACCGCGACTACTTCGACTTCGGGTACGACTACAGCACGCTGCACGACCGGCCGGACGTGGTGCTGGACGTCACCTTCCGCCTCGTCCCCCAGCCGCGCGAGGAGCTGCGCGAGGTGATCCGCGAGAACCTGCAGTGGCGCGACGACCGGCACCCGGACCTGTGGCTGTACCCCAGCGCCGGCTCCATCTTCCAGAAGCTCGAGGGCGTGGGCGCCGGCCGCCTGGTGGACCAGTGCGGGCTGAAGGGGCACGTGCTGGGCAACGCGCAGTTCTTTCACAAGCACGCGAACATCATCGTCAACCTCGGCGGCGCCACCTCGGCCGACGTGCGCGCGCTGATCGAGCTGGCGCAGACCACCGTGAAGCGCGAGCTGGGCTACGACCTGAAGACCGAGATCGGCATGGTCGGGAAATTCTGAACGGGGGGCCAAGACGAGAGCCATAGGCCCGGCGGTTGCCGGCATGAAAAAACGGAGCGCCGTCCGGGGGGACGGCGCTCCGTTTTCGGCTCCGTGAGGCGGAGCTCAGGCGACGCGCGAGACGTTCTCGGCGGCGGGGCCCTTCTCGCCCTGGACGAGGTCGAACTCCACGCGGTCACCCTCGGCGAGCGACTTGAAGCCGCTGCCGGCGATGCCGGAGTAGTGGACGAAGCAGTCCTTCTGGCCGTCCTCGGGCGTGATGAAGCCGAAGCCCTTGGCGTCGTTGAACCACTTCACGGTGCCGGTCGTACGCATACTGAACTCCCTGTGATGGATGCTGTCGCGGGCTCGCGTGCTCCCGCGGCGGGTTGCGCGTGGGTTTCGAAAATCTGCCCCCCACGTAGGGCATTTCCCTCAACTGCTTCGTGTGCTTGGAGATGGCTGGCCGCGAACGTCAGTCTCGCGTGCCGGGCCTATGCGCGAACGTGCCGGTGCCGCGAGGGCGGGGCGGGTGCGCCTGGGTCTGTGCGTACGGGGGATTCGTGGTCGAGCTGGACGGCCGCGGCTGAAGCTTGGGATGCACGCCGGCGCCTATGGGGCGGCCGAGCGGCGGGTCCAGCAGGGTAAGAATCGGTTGGAGCGCCAAGGTAAGCCGCGTTTCATGGCGTGTCAAGAATTCTCGTCGGCTTCCGTCCTGTCCGGCGTCGCGTGCTTCCCATCGCATCTCCAGCCCGCCGTTCCTCAACCCGTAGCTGGATGATTTTCGAGGCTGGAGACCGGATCGCGACGCAGTTATCTTTCGGCGTTTCTACGGTGCTCCACGGTGATTAGCTTCCGCGCTGGATGGCGCGGACGGGGAGGTCGTAGATGGTGCCGCAGCCGCGGCGCTGGCACTGGTACGTGGCGATTCGCATGGCGTCCGGCTCACCGCGGAGGGCGGACGCGAGCTCCTGGCTCACGCGCATAGCCGGCCGCGAGCCGCAGCGGGGGCAAGAAACTTCCAGGCGGAGCAGTTTTCCTCGTATCGTCGGGGGATCGCCCGTGCTTGGCGGACTGCCATCTCCAGATTCGTTGCAAACGTTGTTAGCGGAAGTCGGAGCCGAGACGGAGATGGGTACAGTCACACGCGATGAATTCATCGTCACAGCGCCTTCTTTGTTGAACTGGGATGCAGATCCATCAAAGTTGCTGCCCTTCTCGATTCGCCACAGCCGAACGGCTTCTGCGACGAATATAACAATTACAGCAGCCGGTGCAATCTGCCATTCTGTGCTGTTTGTGGGGGCCCGGCTATCGGTCGATACGCGGGGGAAGCCTTCTTCGGGGAGGGTTGCTATGGGACCGGACGATGACAGCACGGTGATGGGGGAAGCGATGCGGCTGGTGGAGGAGGCGAGGCGTGTGGACGCCGGGTACGCCGGTTCCACATCGCCGCTGCGCACCGACCAGCTCGCCGGGCTGATGCGAAACAGCGGGTGCCACGTGGAGGTCTTCCCCTTCCGGTCCAGCCTGGGCGCCATGGCGCTTCCGCGGTATGCGGGGCTCTACCCGGTGTTCGTGAACAGCGCCGCGGACCGTACGGAGCGTGTGTTCGCCCTGCGCCACGAGTTGGCCCACGTGCTGGCCGGCGACGTGGACGAGCCGCTGTACCTGGCCGACGACGGCTACACGTCGCTCCAGGAGCGCGTGGCCGACCTGTTCGCGCTCGCGGACCTGGTCCCCGGCTGGTGGATGCGCTGGATATCGGAAGATGCGAACAGGTTCGAGAGCGAGGTCGCCCGCGCGGTCACGGACTTCGCGGAGGGCTGGCCTTCCGAGCGCATCGCGGACCGCGCGCGCCTGCGCATCGCCCTGTTCCGCGCCTGCGGGACGTGAGCCGGCCCGATCCCGCATCGCCGCGTCAAAGTCGTGCAGCGGCGAAGCGCGCGGAGCAGCTTCAGTTCGGGAGATGAGAGGCTTGCGGCGGAATCTCTTGCGCGGACTTGGGAGAATCGCCTACGTTCACACTTGTGACGTATGATGCGAGTTCAATCACACCTGAGGCGAACGTGGAGATGCGACGAGCACGGATACGCCCGGCGGGGCGGCGATGACGGACGCGCGGCGGGCGGTGGGACGGCGGCTGCGCGAGGTGCGCGAGAAACTGGGATGGACCCGGCCCGAGTTGGCGGAGCGCTTGGGCGTGCACTCCGGCTCCATCGCACGGTGGGAGACGGGCGGCGCCATCCCGCATCCGTACCAGATGGAACGCATCGCGGAGTTCGGAGGGACGACGGCGGAGTGGCTGCGCACGGGCGGTGAGGATGCGACGGCTGCCACCGGGCTGCGCCACGACTCATTCGCCGCCGGCGACACGTCCGGCGAGGATGTGTTCGCATCGTTCGAGGCGACGGCCCGGTTCCTGGGCGGCATCGGCGCGCCGGGGGAGGAGCGGGCACGCAAGCTGGACGCGCTGGAGGGGCTTCGCCGCATGCTGACGGCGCGGGGGCTGCTGCCGGGATGGTGGTACGACCTGCGGGAGAAAGTCGAGCGCGGGGCGGTGTAGGCGTGCGCGGTTCGGCAGCGAAGCGCGTCCGCATCGGCGCCACCGGACAGCGGAAGCGGGACGACGTGCCTCCGCGACGGTGAGGGATCGGATGCGATGAATCGCACCCCTACAAGTCGTTGGTATTTCGCAGGTTGGGAGTGATGGGTGCGCGGAGCGCATCCGCGAATAAGCAGCGGGGCGGGACGACTGGTGTCGTCTCGCCCCGTCCATCGTCGTCCATCGACCGTCCGACGTTCATCTACCGTCCGGCGCTCACCTGGCTCCGTACATCTACAGACGACGGGACGCATGTCTGTCGCCCGGTGTTCATCTCCCGAAGCTACTCGACCTCGACGATCATGACGAAGCCGAGGGCGCCGGCGGCGCAGACGCTGATCATGCCGAACTGCTTGCCGCGGCGCTTCAGCTCGTTGAGGAGCGTGACCGTAATGCGGCCGCCGGTTGCGCCGAAGGGGTGGCCGATGGCGAGCGAGCCGCCCATCACGTTGATCTTGTCCTCGTCCGGGATGCCGATGGCCTTGGCACGGCCCAGGCGCTCCTGCGCAATCTTGTCCGAGTCGAACCACTGGAGGTTGGAGAGCACCTGCGCGGCGAACGCCTCGTGGATCTCCAGCAGGTCGATGTCCTTCATGGTCAGCCCTGCGCGCTCGAACGCGACCGGAGCGGCGAAGACCGGGCCCTGAAGCAGCTGGTCGGCCGGGTCCAGAGCGGCGTACGCGTACGAGCGGATGTAGCCGAGCGGCGTGTAGCCCAGCGCCTTGGCTTTCTCCTCGCTCATCAGCAGCACGGCGCTGCCGCCGTCGGTGAGCGGCGACGAGTTGCCGGCCGTCACGCTGCCGTACTTACGGTCGAACACGGGCTTCAGCGAGGCCAGCTTCTCCAGCGAGCTGTCCGCCCGGATGCCGTTGTCGCTGGTCACCACCTGCTCGTACTTGGGCGGGATGAACGCCGGCGCGATCTCGGCCGTGAGCCGCCCGTCCGCAGTGGCCGCCGCGGCGAGGGTGTGCGAGCGAAGAGCCCAGCGGTCCTGCTCCTCGCGCGTGATGCCGTTCTCCTTCGCCATCTTCTCGGCGCTCTCGCCCATGGTGAGCCCCGTCGTGGGCTCCGCGATGGCGGGGGTGACGGGGGCCAGGAAGGCGGGGCGGATCTGCGAGAAGGCCTTGATGCGGTCGCCCAGCGTGCGGGCCTTGCTGGCGCGCACCAGGATGTTGCGCATCTCCGGGCTGAACAGGATGGGCACGTCGGTGAGCGACTCGGCGCCGCCCGCGATCACCACGTCGGCCAGCCCCAGCGCGATCTGCTCGGCGCCCGAGGTGATGGCCTGGTTGGAAGATGCGCAGGCGCGGCCCACCGTGAACGCCGGCACGGTCGCGGGGATGCCCGAGCCCAGCGTGACCTCGCGGGCGATGTTGGGCTCCTGCACCGACTGCACGACGGTGCCGTAGATGACGTGGTCGATCTGGTCCACGTCCAGCTCGCTGCGCGAGATGAGCTCGCGCACGGCGATCTTGCCCAGCTCCACGGCCGAGACGTTGCTGAACACCGTTCCCGAGCGCGCGAACGGCGTCCGGCAGCCCTCCACGATGGCGACCCTGCGCCCCATGCGGTTCATCTGGTCTCTCCCGGTGTGTGAGCGCCCGCCGCGGCGGCCGCGTGCGAGGGGTCCGGTGCGGACCGGCGTGGAATCTTTCGATGAGCCAGGCTCATAGCAAGACGGGGCCCGCACGTGCGCGATGGCGGCACACGGCGGGCCCTGTCGTACTTCGGCTGGATCGATGCGAGGGCGGGCGGGCCCCCTCCCCAGCCCTCCCCCAAATTGCCTGGGGGAGGGAGCCTGGCTGGTGCGGGCGGAGGGGGATGCCGGGCGGGATCGTGGCGGGGCCGGACGGAACGGGTCAGGCCACGGCTGCTGTGGCGGGCGATGGGGCGGGGGGATTCGCGGCGGGGGACTGGCTGCGCATCTGGGCGAGGAAGGGGAACTGGTGCTCCCACAGGCGATAGTAGGCGCCGCGGCGGCGCAGCAGCTCCACGTGGCCGCCCTCCTCCGCCACCTCGCCGCCGTCGAGCACCACGATCTTGTCGGCCGCCAGCACCGTGCTGAGGCGGTGGGCGATGACGATCACCGTCTTGCCCGCGGCCTTGAAGTCTGCGATGCCCTGCTGCACGAACTGCTCGGACACCGAGTCGAGCGACGAGGTGGCCTCGTCGAGGATCAGGATCTCGGGCTGGCGGTAGAGCGCGCGGGCGATGGCGATGCGCTGGCGCTGGCCGCCGGACAGGCCGGCGCCGTTCTCGCCCAGCAGCGTGTGGTAGCCGCCGGGCAGCTTCTCCACGAAGTCGCCGATGCCCAGGCGGGCGCAGAGCGCCAGGATGTGCCTCATGTCGGGCTCGAAGTCGCCCACGGCCACGTTCTCGATCACGCTGCCGGCGAACAGGTCGATCTGCTGCGGCACCACGCCCACCAGGCGGCGCAGGCTCTCGTTGCTCACGTGCTTGATGTCGAACCCGCCCAGCGTGATCTGTCCCCCGTCGAGCGGGTAGATGTTCTGCAGCAGCGACATGAGCGTGCTCTTGCCCGAGCCGCTCTCGCCCACCACCGCCGTCATGCGCCCGTGCGGGATCTCCAGGTCCAGGCTGCGGAACACCTGCGTGCGGGTCCCGTAGCGGAACGAGACGCCGCGGAAGCGGATGTCGCCCACCATCTCCGGCTCCAGCACGACCTTGTCCGCCTCGTCCTCCTCGCGCTCCAGGTCCATGATCTCGAAGAGGCGGTCGGCGGCGATCAGCGCGTCCTGGATGGTGCGGTTCATCCCGATCAGCCGCGCCACGGGGCCGGTGAGGTAGCCCATCAGCGCGTAGCACGACATCAGCTCGCCGGGGGTGAGGGCGCGGTCCACCACCAGCCCGGCGCCCACCCACAGCAGCAGGATGGTGAAGAGCCGCGACACGCCCTCCGCCGCGCTCCCCGAGACCACCGCGGCCGACGAGGAGGCGTAGACGCGCCGCAGCACGCGCACGAACCGCGTCTCCGTCCGCAGGTTGGAGTGCCACTCCAGCCCGAAGCGCTTGATGGTGGACACCGCCGTCAGCGACTCCACCAGCTGCGACTCCAGGTCGGCGGAGCTTTCCATCAGCGCGCGCTGGGCGCGGCGGTTCACGCGGTTGGTGGCCCAGTACAGCGCGCCGTACAGCGGCACCACGCCCAGCGTGACCAGCGCGATGGTGTGCGAGTA
>DASRQW010000029.1 GCA_035696245.1 Longimicrobiaceae bacterium
GCGGACGCGCCCGGAAGCCGCGCATCAGCCCATCCTCTGATCTGTACCGAAGCCGCGCATCCGCCGAGCCCATCGATCTTCCGCACCGTCCGCTTCAGATCGTCTGCCGCCTGCCTTCAGGACCTTGGATCGGGGGGATGACGTTCGCGACGCAAGCCTGCGCATCTACCGAATCCGTTGGCCGTCGGGGGTGCGGCGGCGCGTTGTCCCGGCGAGCGGAGACGGGTATCTTGCGGCTCGTTTCCGTGAACCTCCGAACTCCGGGAGAGTGCCGTGCCGCGTCCGCGGGACCAGATCGTCGGGAACCTCGAAGCGCTGTATCGCGAGGCGTACGGCCACGCATCTGCGGCCGCAGACGCGGCGGAGATGCGCAAGCTGGACTTCGCGTTCCGGCGCGACCAGCTGTACCTGGAGGCGATCCTGGACGTGCGCGACCTGCTGGGCTCGCTTCCCGCGCCGGCGCCCACGGGCGAGGCGAAGGCGGACAAGTCCGTGCTGGAGCAGATCAACGACATCCGGCGGCTGACCACCAAGCTCCCGTTCGGCCTGTGACCGGCGAATCGCGTTCCGGAGATGTGGATCGGCCGATGGTCCGCCCGCCCGCGCTGCGGCCGGGTGCGCGCGTGTCGCTGGTCGCCCCCGCGGGCCCGCTCGCGGAAGGCGCGGTGGCTCGCGCGGCCGAGCGGGTGCGCGCGTGGGGCTGGGAGCCGCTCGTGGGGCGCTTCGCCGAGCGCCGGACGGGCTACCTCGCCGGGACGGACGACGAGCGCGCGGCGGACCTGAACGACGCCCTGCGCTCGCCGGACAACGACGCGATCTGGCTGCTGCGCGGCGGCTACGGCGTGATGCGCATCCTCCCCGACGTGGACTGGGACGCGATGGCGGCCCGCCCCCGTGCGCTGATCGGCTTCAGCGACAACACCGCGCTGCACCTGGGAATGCAGCGGCGCGGGATCGTCTCCTTCCACGGCCCGCACCCGGCGGCCGCGGAGATGACGGACTTCTCGGCTGCCGGTCTCCGGCGAGTGCTGACGGATGCGTCGCCGGCCGGCATCCTCCCCTTCCCTGGCGGCGACGCGGACCGCGCGGACACGCTGGCACCTGGCGTGGCGGAGGGACGGCTCGTCGGCGGCAACCTCGCGCTCATCGCCGCGACGCTAGGGACGCCGTACGCCGTCGATGCGCGAGGGGCGATCCTGTTCCTGGAAGAGGTCGGCGAGGCGTCGTACCGGCTGGATCGGCTGCTCACCCAGCTTCAGCTTGCCGGCGTGTTCGACGAGGTCGCGGGCATCGCGCTCGGCGCCTTCACCGAGAGCCCGGACGTGGGCCACGGGGGCATCCCCACGCCGGAGGAGGTGCTGCGGGAACGGCTGGGAAGCCTCGGGGTGCCGGTGGCGCTCGGCTTTCCGTTCGGACACGTGGACGACAACCTGACGCTTCCGCTCGGCGTGCGGGCGCGTCTGGATGCGGACGCGGGGACGCTGGAAGTGCTGGAGGACGCGGTGGATGGGTGCCCCCTCCCGCTCGCTTAGGCTCGCACCCTCCCCCACAAACTGCGTGGGAGAGGGTTGGCTTTTGTGAGGGCTGACGATGCCCGGCGTTTCGGGGGATGCGCATCTCACGTGCTTGGGACTCATCGCGATTCCGCAGCGTGCGGGGCGACGGATCGCATCGTCCGTAGGTTGTTTTGTGACTCTGACTTGATGTGGACAGGGAGATAGATGGCTGAGGCGAGGACGCGGTTTTCGGTGGGGCTGGAGCAGGGGCCGGACGGTGCGATGCTGGCGCACGGGCTCGACCTGCCGGGGTGCGCGGCGTTCGGGGACACGGCGGAGGATGCGGTTGCTGCGTTCGAGCACACGCTGCACGAGTGGCTGCGCTTCCTCGCATCCGCCGGCGAGCCGGTGCCGGGCGCGGGCGCGGAGCTGGAGATCGCGGTCGACGAGTGGATCTCGACGGACGCGGACGTGGCGGGCGGCGAGACGACGGCGTGCTTCGCGGCGGACCTGGCGGCGCTGTCGGCGGAAGAGATCGACCGCGGACTGCGGCTGCTGGGCGACTTGCGCGGACGGGTGCTGGCGCGAGTCCGTCGCCAACCGGCCGCGATCCTCGACGCGGAGAGCGAGGGCGGGTGGACGGCGCGCGGGATCCTGGAGGAGCTGGCGCGGGCGGGGTGGTGGACGCTGTCGCGGCTGGGCGCGTCGCCCATGGCGGAGGTGCCGGAAAGCACGCTGGGGCGGCTGGACACCTCGCTCGCGCTGGCGGTGCAGGTCTTCACGGCCATGCCGCCGGAGATGCGCGGCAACCGGCTGGAGCTGGAGGGCGAAGAATGGACGCCGCGCAAGGTGATGCGCCGGCTGCTTTGGCTGGAGTGGACGCTGGGCCGCGCGGCGGCGAGCGCCCTGGAACCCGTTACTGGGCAAGGCGGATGAAGATCTACACCAAGACGGGCGACCGGGGCGAGACCGGCCTGTTCGGCGGGCAGCGCGTACCCAAGGACCACGCGCGCGTGGAGGCGTACGGCGACGTGGACGAGCTGAACTCGCTCCTCGGCGTCACCTGCGCGCAGCTGGAGGCGGAGGGCGCGGGCGAGATCGTGGCGGGGCTGCGCGGGATCCAGGCGGAGCTGTTCACTGTCGGCGCCAACCTCGCCACCCCGCGCCCGGAAGACGGCGGCCGCGAGAACGCGCACATCCCCGCGCTGCGCGAGGGCGGCATCGAGGCCATGGAGCGCTGGATCGACGCGGCGGAGACGGAGATGGAGCCGCTGAAGAGCTTCATCCTCCCCGGCGGCACGGCGGCCGCGGCGTCGCTGCACCTGGCTCGCACCGTGTGCCGGCGGGCGGAGCGGCGCGTGGTGCACCTGTCGCACGAGGCGGCGGTGCCGGGCGAGATGGTGCGCTACCTCAACCGCCTCTCGGACCTGCTTTTCACGCTGGCGCGGCTGGCGAACCGGCGAGCGGGCGTGGGCGACGTGCCCTGGGTTCCGAACGCGCGGTAGAACTTTCCCGAAGTCGCGTGTATCATTCGTTCATGGATGCAGGATCGTTCCCGGAACCCCAGAGCGGAGCACGGATAGATGCCTTACGATGAACGGCTCGTAGCCCCCATGCGCCAGGAGCTGACCCGGCTTGGCGTGCGCGAGATGCGTACGGCGGACGAGGTGGACGAGGTGCTCGGGCAGGCGGACGGCACCACGCTGGTGGTGGTGAACTCGGTGTGCGGCTGCGCGGCGCGCAACGCCCGCCCGGCGGTGGCGCAGGCGCTCCAGAGCGAGGCGCTTCCGCAGAACATCACCACGGTGTTCGCCGGCCAGGACCTGGAGGCCACGCAGAAGGCCCGCAGCTACTTCCACGGCTACGCGCCCTCGTCGCCGCAGATCGCGCTGATGAAGGACGGCGACGTGGCGTTCATGCTGGAGCGCCACCAGATCGAGGGGCGCACGGCCGACCAGATCGCCGCCGACCTCAAGGCCGCCTTCGAGCAGCACTGCCGCGCTGGCGCCGAGGCGTAAGCTTCGGACCGATTGGCGTAGGACGATAGATGAGAGAGCGGGCGCCCCGGCGTCCGCTCTCTCTTCGTTTCCCCCTGAACGGCGGGCTCACGCGGAGACGCGGAGTACGCGGAGAACGGCGGGACAGCGAGTTGTTCTCCGCGTCTTCGCGCCTCCGCGTGAGATCCGTTCTTGCCTGCCCTGGGTCATTCCCCTCGGACCGAGGATGGGGGAGACGGCGAGCGTGTGGACGGTTACGCGTCGCCGCATCTTCTTGTCTTCGGGTGCGGAGCGGTCCATATTCCCGTTTGTTTCCGTTCGTGCGCTCGTCCGAATCTTCCGGCGGACATCGAACGGCTCCGCGCCTTCCGCCACACCGCACAGGGATGCCCCCGATGGCGACCGCCTCGCAGACGCTCAAGCAGTCCCGCCTGGTCCCTCTGCGGCCGGTGGAGCGCGACACGATCCCCAAGATCTTCCTGGGCGGTGTGGACCGCTTCCGGCGGCCGGACGCGCTGGCGTACAAGACGGGCGGCGAGTGGAAGCCCATCGCGCACCGCGAGGTGGAGGAGCGGGTGACGCGGCTGGCGGCGGCGCTGGCGGCCAGCGGCATCGTTGCGGGCGACCGCGTGGCGATCCTCAGCGAGAACCGGCCGGAGTGGGCGATCACCGATTACGCGGTGACGGGCATGGGCGCCATCGACGTGCCCATCTACCCCACGCTGCCCGCGAACCAGATCGCCTACATCCTCAACGACTGCGGGGCGAAAGCCGTCTTCGTCTCAAACCGCACGCAGCTGGCGAAGATCGCGGAGATCCGCGGCGAGCTGCCTGCGCTGGAGCAGGTCATCGCCTTCGAGGACCCAGGCTCGCTGCCCGGCGCGCAGAAGTTCGCGGACGTGCTGGAGGGCGGCCGACGGGCGATGGACGAAGGCCGCGCCGGCAGCTTCCGCGAGCGCGCGCAGCAGGTTCAGCGCGACGACGTGGCCACGCTCATCTACACGTCGGGCACCACGGGCAACCCCAAGGGCGTGATGCTCACGCACTGGAACCTGGCGTCGAACGTGGCCGCCAGCCAGCAGCACGACGTGCTCACGCCGGAGAAGGGCGACGTGGCGCTGTCGTTCCTGCCGCTGTCGCACGTGTACGAGCGGATGGTGAGCTACTGGTACTGGGACACGGGCATCGGCATCGCGTACGCGGAGAGCTTCGACAAGGTCGTCGACAACTTCGGCGAGGTGCGGCCGAGCGTGGCCGTCTCCGTCCCCCGCCTCTTCGAGAAGATCTACTCGCGCGTCACCGGCTCGCCCGGCCTGAAGGGCAAGATCGCGCACTGGGCCGTGCGCGTGGGCGGCCGCGTGGTGGACGAGCGCGTCGCCGGCCGCACGCCCGCAGGCGCGCTGGCGATGCAGTACAAGCTGGCCGACAAGCTCGTCTTCTCCAAGCTGCGGGAGAGGACGGGCGGGAAGATGCGCGTCTTCATCTCCGGCGGCGCACCGCTCTCGCCGGACATCGCCAAGTTCTTCTTCGCCGCGGGCCTGCCCGTGTACGAGGGCTACGGGCTGACCGAGACGTCGCCCGTGATCGCGGTGAACGGCGCGAAGGCGTGGCGGCTGGGCACGGTGGGCCTCCCCATCCCGGGCGCGGAGGTCCGCATCGGCGACGACGGCGAGATCCTGTCGCGCGGCCCCAACATCATGAAGGGCTACTGGAAGAACGATGCGGCCACGGCCGAGACCATTGACGCAGACGGCTGGTTCCACACGGGCGACGTCGGCGAGCTGGACGGCGACGGCTACCTGCGCATCACCGACCGCATCAAGAACCTGATCGTCACCGCGGGCGGAAAGAACATCGCACCGCAGCCCATGGAGAACCTGGTCGCGCTCTCTCCGTACGTCGCGCAGGTGGTGATGATGGGCGACCGGCGCGCCTTCCCCAGCATGCTCATCGTCCCTGACTTCGAGGCGCTGCTGCCGTGGGCAGCGGCGCAGGGTATCGCCACGACGGACCGGGCGGAGCTGGCGGCCGACCCGCGGGTGAACGCGCTGCTGGAGAAGGAGGCGCTGAGCCGCCTGGGCGAGTTCGCGCGCTACGAGCTGCCCAAGAAAATCGCGGTGATCCCGGAGGAGTTCAGCATCGACGCGGGGACGCTCACGCCCAAGCTGTCCATCCGCCGCAAAGCCGTGGAGGCGCAGTACAAGGACCTGATCGAAGGCATGTACGAAGGGCACTCGGTCGAACGCGACTGAATCCCTTCTCGCCACACCGGGGGCGGCGTCCGCGCCGCCCCTTGCCGCATCTTCCCCCCGCATCTCCCCGATCCCGCCCGCAGGAGGCCCATGCCCGTCTCCACGCAACCGGCCCCGTCCGCATCCGTCCGCGCGACCGCTCCCGTGACTCCATTGCTGCCGGTGGAGCGCGACACGATCCCGAAGATCTTCGTGGGCGCGGTGGACCGCTTCGGGCGGGCGGAGGCGCTGCGCTTCCACCGCGACGGGCGGTGGCAGACGCTGTCGCACGCGGAGGCGGAGCGGCGCGTGGCGGCGATCGCGGCTTGGCTGGGCTCCATCGGCGTGCGCGCGGGCGACCGGGTCGCGATCGTCTCCGAGACGCGCGCGGAGTGGGCGCTGGCGGACTATGCGATCCTGGGGATGGGCGCGGTGGGCGTGCCCGTGTACCCCACGCTGCCGCCCAACCAGGTGCTCTACATCCTCCGCGACTCGGGCGCGCGCGCCGTTTTCGTCTCCACCGCGGAGCAAGCGGCGAAGGTCGCGGCGTTGCGCGGCGAGCTGCCGGAACTGGCCGAAGCGGTGGCGTTCGACGATCCGGAGGGCGCGGCAGGCATGCTGCGGCTGGAGGACGTGATCGAGGTGGGACAGCGGGAGATCGACGCAGGCCGGGCGGAGGATTTCCGCGCGATGGCGGCGCGCGCCAAGCCGGACGACCTGGCGACGCTCATCTACACGAGCGGGACGACGGGGCTGCCGAAGGGCGTGATGCTGACGCACTTCAACATCGCATCGAACGTAGCGTCGTGCGCGCAGCAGAACGCCATGGAAGTGCGGGCGGACGACGTGGCGCTGTCGTTCCTGCCGCTGTCGCACATCTTCGAGCGGATGGCGGACTACTGGTTCTGGGACGCCGGCATCTGCATCGCCTACGCGCGCAGCATGGAGACGGTGATCGACGACTTCGCGGCGGTGCGGCCCACGGTCGCCGTCTCCGTCCCCCGCATGTTCGAGAAGGTGTACGCGAAGGTCACCGGCGCGCCGGGGCTGAAAGGCCGCATCGCGCGGTGGGCGGTGGCGGTGGGCGCGCGGGTGGTGGACGAGCGGATGACGGGGCGCGAGCCGGGCGGGACGCTGTCGATTCGATACCGGCTGGCGGACCAGCTGGTGTTCTCCAAGCTGCGGGCAAGGCTGGGCGGGAGGATGCGCATCTTTCGCTCCGGCAGCGCCCCGCTGGCGGCAGACATCGCGCGCTTCTTCTTCGCCGCGGGCGTGCCCGTGTACGAGGGCTACGGGCTTACGGAGACGTCGCCGGTGCTGACGGTGAACGTCCCCGAGGCGACGCGGCTGGGCACCGTGGGCCCCGCGATCCCCGGCGTGGAGCTGCGCATCGGCGACGGCGGCGAGATCCTGGCGCGCGGGCCCAACGTGATGCGCGGCTACTGGAACGACCCGCAGGCCACGGCGGACGCCATCGACCCGGACGGCTGGTTCCACACCGGCGACGTCGGGGAGATCGACGGCGACGGCTACCTGCGCATCACCGACCGCATCAAGAACCTGATCGTCACCGCCGGCGGCAAGAACGTGGCGCCGCAGCCGATGGAGAACGTGGCCGCGCTCTCACCCTTCGTCGCGCAGGTGGTGATGATCGGCGACCGGCGCGCCTTCCCCAGCATGCTCGTGGTCCCCGACTTCGAGAACCTGCGCCCGTGGGCCAAGTCGCAGGGCATCGCCGCGGCCGACGCGCAGACGCTCGTGCGCGACCCGCGCGTGCGCGAGCTGCTGGAGCGCGAGACGGTCGGCCGCCTGCACGGTTTCGCGCGCTACGAGCTGCCGAAGAAGATCACCCTCATCGCCGAAGAGTTCTCCATCGCCGACGGCCTCCTCACCCCCACGCTCAAGGTCAAGCGCCGCGCGGTCGAAGAGCGCTACCGGTCCGAGATCGAGGAGATGTACGCCGAGAGGTCACGTGAAGTAAGCTAGCACGGCGATAGCCCATCAAAGGTCTGTCGTCCGTTAGGGGGCCTCAACTAACAACGCTCATCTTCCTGAACCAGGCCGAGCGAAGTTGATATCTTGGGTCGCCCAGTTGACCGCCGTTGCAATCTGCTCTGCATTCCAGAGCAGAGGAAGGCGCTCATCGAGGGTAACCGCCCCTCCGTTCATCCGACTCTCAATTAAATTACCAAACGGCACCCCTCTCCACGCCGCTACTTCCCAGCAGCGTTGTGCTTCCCGCCGTACGTCTGGATTTTCGATTTCGTAGGCCAATACCAGGAATAATCCATACAATTCCTCTCCACTCAAGTCACTACGGATGGGATGCGGCGACCTCCATTTCATCCCTCCTGCCCATGTGAGAATAACACCAAAATGAGTAATCCCCCACAGACTATATTCACTGATGACTTGCTCCATTATTCGAAGGATACCGCGCATCACACCATCAAGGTAGCCGCTTCCGTGGACGGAGGATAACGCCCACAACGCAGCCAGTGCAGTGAGAGAAACCCTCCCGCTCCCGTAAGCCCTGTAATGTCGCTGTCTGCTAAAAGATCGTCCCCCTTGCCACCGGTTCATCTGCTCTGGCGTAATCTGACCACGGAGGCATGCATCATAAGCAGTGTTGAAATCACTCTGGCTAAGACGGACGATTTGTTGTTCATAGGTATTTGCTACCTGCTCAGAAAAATTCACAAAATGCTCTGCCGGACCAGAACTCGGGATGCCACTCTGAAGGTGCGGCCGCAA
Organism: Longimicrobiaceae bacterium; assembly: GCA_035696245.1. Taxonomy (NCBI): domain Bacteria; kingdom Pseudomonadati; phylum Gemmatimonadota; class Longimicrobiia; order Longimicrobiales; family Longimicrobiaceae; species Longimicrobiaceae bacterium. Next base: position 8,479 of record DASRQW010000029.1, read on the forward strand.
TACCATTCCCATCGGTAAACCAACTTCGAAACTAGCGATTATCATCTGATCATCATCAAGGGTGTTCGCTTCGAGTATCGCCTCTTTTAGACCAGCCGAGACTCCAGGCCGATTCTCGGGTGCAACCCAGATGAGACCCATGAGGATGTCCAAAATGAGTTTATTTTCCGATTCAACCTCACTATTCGCATTCGGCGTCAAGAACTCCGAGTTGGTAGCGAGTTGTGTGATTACGCGCTCCGCGGAGTACTTCGCAATGGCCCGTGTAGTGGGAGGGCTTGGTACCAAAAATTCCAAGCACCGAGCAGCGAAAGAAAGTAGGGACCAAGACTCTACGTCGGAATCTTTCTGGGTCTCAGCAAGCACTCTTGCCAGCAACCGATCCCCACCACCCTCGGCTTCGCTATTCTTGATTTGGAAAGCTAATTGAGAAACCATGTCCCACTCTCGCCGCGCTAGCTTGGGCAGCAATACTTCGGCTAAAGCATCAGCCGTCTCGTGAGTACGGTTCAAATACAGAGCCGCAAAGTATTCAAGAAATGTCCGGTGCGTAAATTGATACAGCTCAACTCCTTGTCCATTGCTCCCAGTATTGGTGAAGACCCATGCTCTTCCTCGACAGTACTCAACAAAATCGCGTGCATATGCTTCAGCCTCATCGCGATCCTCAAATCGCTTTGGGGCTAAGTAATCAACGGCCTTTAGAATCAGTTGATCCTCAGTGACTCCCGTTTGCAAAGTCTCGTTCGAGTAAATCCAATACGCCAAGTAGGCTAGGGGGGGCCTGAAGTCGGATTCGAATCGGAAACGGACCGGAATTTCACGCTTCCGATCCCACTTATCGAACATCATTTCTGCGCATTTTCGATAAACGTCGGGACGATTGATCGGAATGTAATTCTCTGCTCGGTAAATAGTACACATCAAACCCAACATCAAGGGATTTGACCGCAGATCAGGGACCGAAGCACTCTCCGTCCAAAACGCCGTTATTTTTCTTCTCGCGTGCTCTGGGCGGGCTTCCTCCTCAAGCATAAACCATTTACTGACATATTCTTGCGCCTGAGCTTCGGTGAACGGCGCCAATTTGAATATTTCGAACGCACCCGGATCAAGGGGAGCTTGCTCGTATCCTACTTCCCTTGACGTCACAATGACCGGAGTAGCTGGGTACAGGTGACAGAACGACTCCACTTGAGCACTTACCTTCTGTCGCTGATTCGTCTCCAAAAGTTCATCGAGTCCATCGAAAATGACGATGGCGCGGCCATTAAGAAGCAGGTATTCAAACGCACCTGAGGGAGGATCTGTCTGGTAGGAGGAGCGTGCGTTCTCACTAATATATTGCAATATAGATAACTGGCGATTCGTCTTCTCAGCGACATACTCCCTGAGGACCACGAGGATCGGTGTTGGCGCCCGCTCCCCACAGGAAGTTGCGTCCGGAGCTTTCGATAAATTGAAGCACAGTTTAGTGGCGAGCGTGGACTTTCCTCCTCCGGGATTTCCCAGGATCACGGTCCGATGCATACGCCCCAGCATCTCCGGGATCCCGAGCGCCTCTACGACTCGCCCTTCCGGCTCTGTGGGTTCAACGAAACTAGGACTGACATAGAGGTCGTCCAATTTCACCTTTTGAGCCCCGCTGAGGTGGGGTGGGACAATAACACCATGGCGCGCATTCATCACATTACGAAATTTATCTTCGAACTGCAGAACTCCCTCCAAACTGGTTCGGGTCTCTCGACGGAGGGCAGTAATACTCTTACTAATCGCGCGTATCTCGTCGCGAAGGATATTTGTCCGCACCGCGTTCAGAGCATCAACTGCCGCGAGGGAGCCTAATTCGACTTCAACTTTCAGTGCATACCGCACACCTTCAAGGATGGCGGTGAAAAGCTCGCCTGATGGTATCTTCTTACGCTCCTCATCCAAGTGGAAATGTAGTTGTACAAGAAGGTCAAAACGAGTTCTCAGGTCGGCCATGTAGGCTTCCTCACTCATCCACTCTACGGCGAACATCTGCCGAACAACTGACTCAACCTCCGGTGAAGATAGAAAGTCAACAATTTCTCTCGGCTGTCCGATGCTATCGAACTTCCTGGAGCGCGCGATTTGGGTACACGCGGTCTGAAGTGACTGTGATGCCGTTCTATCCGGATTCTGTTCAAGTTTTTGTCTCGCGCGTACGACAGCCTGTTCGACACCAGGGTTTGTCTGAGCGTGAAGGGATTTCGCGACCCTGCCAATGACAGTGGTCAGCCCATTTGCGACTAGGCCTGTTGATATTGAAACAGTAATTGGATCCATAGTGATAGCACCTGTGTTGTGGCTAATAAGCGGGCAACCAAGCGGTTACCAGTGTGAACCACCGCGAAGCCAACGATGCGCAGCGGCGCGGAGTCACTTGCCTTTCTCGATGGCGTTGCGGGCCATGCGGTCCACGGTGCCGGGGGAGAGCAGCTTGAGCCACATCCCCAGCTTGGCGCGGCCGGTCATCACCACCTCGCGCTTGCGGCGCGCGGCGGCGTCCAGGGTGATGCGGGCGCACGTCTCCGCGGTCATCACCTCCGATTCGCGGACGGGGCTGTTGCCGTGGCCCAGCGGCTTGCCGTCGGCGCCGAACGCGCGCTCGCGGATCTCCGTGGCGACGAAGCCGGGGTGCACCATCGTCACCGTCACGCCCGTGCCGTCCAGCTCGATGCGTATGGAGTCGAAGAAGCCCGCCATGGCGTGCTTGCTGGCGGCGTAGCCGCTGCGGGTGGGCACGCCCGTCTTCGCCGTCAGGCTGCCGATGCCCACGATGCGGCCGCGGGTGCGCTTCAGGTGCGGCAGCACGTAGTGGGTGCAGAACAGGCTGCCCAGGTAGTTGATGCGCATGATGCGCTCGAACACGGACAGGTCGCTCACCTCGTCGAAGGGCGCCCACATGCCGATTCCCGCGTTGTTGATCAGCGTGTCCACGCGCCCGAATTCGTCCACCGCGCGCTGCACGAGGGCCGCGCACTGCGCCTGGTCACCCACGTCGGTGGGGACGGCGATGGCGCGGCCGCCCATCATGCGGCACTCCTCGGCCACGGCTTCCAGCCGCTCCGGCTCGCGCGCGGCGAGCGCCAGCCACGCGCCCTGGCCCGCGAGCTGGTGCGCCATCTCGCGCCCGATGCCCGCGGACGCGCCCGTCAGCACGACTACGTTCTCGCGGAATGCGGCGGTGGTCATGGCGGGCGGCTCCGGGTGCGAGTCACGGTAGATGAGGGGCGGACGATGATGCGCATCTTACGGTGTGACGCAGGGCGGGGGGAAGGGGCCCTCACCCGGCTCGTAAAACTCGCCTGCCCTCTCCCACAAACTGCGTGGGAGAGGGAACGGTGGTTTCGCGGCCGGCAGGGTGCGCGGGTCGAGTGTGCCTCCTCGCTGCGGTAGCGCTGGCGGGACTCGCGCTGCGCGCTGCGTGGGTGGGCGGCTCGAGGAAGCGCGTCGCACCGGCAAGGCTCACGGCTGCGAGTGCGCTGCTAACCCACGACACTGCTTGGGCTTGTAGGGGTGCGATTCATCGCATCCGAGATGCTTACGAATGCGCAGACGTCCGCCTGCTCGGGCGCAACTCCACGACGAGACGACCGAAATCGACGCTACGCATCCGCGAACTCGTCACGCATCCGCGGATTCGCCCACGAGAAACGGCCCCGCAATTTCAGCGGGGCCGTTTTTCGCATCGTCCATTGCCATCAACAACAATCGAGATCATTCCGTCTGACGTGAATCGCCGGAAGGTGATCCGTCGGGGAAGCTACTTCGGCAGTAGGCTAGCGGCGCGGGCGGAGAGCGAGTCGAGGGCGGCGTAGGGTTCGGCGCGGCCTGTAGCGACGTCGTAGACGAAGGCGCGCTCGGGCCAGCGTTCCTGCGGCAGATCCGGGTCCGCGGACGGGACGAGGGCGAGTACGAGTATGCGGCCCGGCGCGAGCGGGGTGGCGGCGCGGACGACGTATGGCGGGGGGAGGACGCGGCGGAGGTTCGAGCCGTCCAGGCCGCTCACGTAGACCGTGCTGGAATCGGAGCCGGTGAGCAGGCCGTCGCCGTTCGTGTCGCGAAAGGTGACATGGTAGATGATCCAGGCCTGCGCGGAATCGGGGCCGGCGCCGGGGAGGCCGACGTCGTCCACGAACGCGGGCCTGTCGAGCAGGAGCCGTCCAGTGCCTCCTCCGGGTGGGAGGAAGATGACGTTGACCACCGACTGGACACGCCCGCGGGAACTGTACGCATCCTCTTCCGCGTCGCCGCCCGCGCGGCGGACCTCGGTCATGCGCCACGCAGTGCCGGGGATCGCCCGCGGCGCGTCGAAGCGCGCGGCACGGAGCGGCGCCGCATCTCCCGACGCCGGCTTAGCGCCGGACGTGCTCGCCGCGGGCCCAGCATCTCCCGAACCGGAGGTGGCGTACGAGACCACGCTCGCCACCGTCCCGACGACGAGCCCGGCCAGCACGAGCACGCCGATGGCGAGCCATACGGCCTTTGCCGCACGGTCGAGCGACGGGCGCGTCACGGCACCACCGCCGTCGCCTCGATCTCCACCTTGGCGCGGGGCTCCAGCAGGCCCGCAACGACCACCACCGCCATCGCCGGAAAGTGCTTTCCGAAGACCTCGCGATACGCCGCGCCGATGCCGCGCCCGTCCGCCATGTAGGCCTCGCGGTCGGTGATGTACCACGTGAGGCGGACCACGTGGCGCGGCTCCGCGCCGCCCGCGGCGAGCACGGCGGCCACGTTCCGTAGCGCCTGACCCACCTGCGCCGTGAAGTCGTCCGTCTCGAACTCTCCCGTCGCCGGGTTCCAGCCGATCTGGCCGGAGGCGAAGACCATCCGCCCGCTGGCGCCCACGCCGTCTGCGTAGCCTTTCGGGCGCGCCCAGCCTTCGGGATGCAGGATCTCCATCTCCCGTTCCGTCACGGCTGCTTCTCCCGCAGGCGGAAGCGCTGGAGCTTGCCGGTGGGAGTGCGCGGAAGCTCGCTCACGAACTCCACCTGCCGCGGGTACTTGTACGGCGCGATCTGCCCTTTCACCCAGTCCTGCAGCTCCTTCACCGTCGCCGCCGTCTCCTCCGTTCCGTCGCGCAATACGACGAACGCCTTGACGACCTGGCCACGCTCCATGTCCGGCACGCCCACCACGCCGCACTCCAGCACCGCGGGGTGGTCTAGCAGCGCGTTCTCCACCTCGGGCCCGGCGATGTTGTAGCCGGACGAGATGATCATGTCGTCGCCGCGCGCCTGGTACCAGAAGTAGCCGTCCTCGTCCATGCGGTACGCGTCGCCGGTCAGGTTCCAGCCGTTCTGCACGTACGCGCGCTGCCGCTCCTCGTTGTCCAGGTAGCGGCACCCGGTGGGCCCCTGCACGGCCAGACGGCCGATGGTGCCCGGCGGCACCTCGTTCCCGGCGTCGTCCACGATGCGCGCGCGGTAGCCCGGCACCGCGCGCCCGGTCGATCCGGGCCGGATGTCATCTCCCGAAGAGCTGATGAAGATGTGCAGCATCTCCGTGGACCCGATGCCATCGATGATGCCCAGGCCGGTGGCGGCGCGCCACGCTTCGAAGGTCGCGGCGGGCAGCGGCTCGCCGGCAGAGACGCACTTGCGCAGGCTGGAGAGGTCGTGTGCGGCGACCATGTCCACCATCGCCCGGTACGCGGTGGGCGCGGTGAAGACCACCGTCGCGCGGTGCCCGGCGATGCCCGCCACCAGGTTGGGCGGCGACGCGTTCTCCAGCAGCAGCGTGGCCGCGCCGATGCGCATGGGGAAGAGGAGGATGCCGCCCAGGCCGTACGTGAACGCGAGCGGCGGTGATCCGCAGAACAGGTCTTCGGGAGATGCGCGGAGCACGTGCGGCGGAAAGCAGTCGCAGCACGCCAGCACGTCGCGGTGGAAGTGCACGGTGCCCTTCGCCTGCCCCGTGGTGCCGGACGTGAAGGCGATGAGCGCTACGTCGTCCGCCGCGGTGTCCACGTTGTCGAACTCCGCCGGCTTCCCCGCTGCCATCGCCTCCAGCGACCCCTCTCCCCCGCCGCCGAACGCCGCGACGGTGCGCAGGACGGGAGATGCGGATCGCGCCGCGTCCAGCTCCTCCGTCAGTCGGTGATCGGTGAGCGCGATGCCGATCTGCGCCTTGTCGAGGATGGCGGAAAGCTCGCGGCGGCGCAGCAGCGGCATGGTCGCGACGGCGATGCCGCCCGCCTTGAGCACGGCGAACCAGCACGCAACCATCCACGGGTTGTTGGGCCCCCGCAGCAGCACGCGGTTGCCGGGCACGAGGCCCAGGTCGTCGCGCAGCACGTGGGCCACGCGGTTCGCCGTCTCCAGCAGCTCGCGGTACGACCACCGCCCGCCGGGGAAGACGAGCGCGGTCCGGTGGCCGCCCTCGCCCTGCGCCATGCGGTCCAGCAGCTCCGCCGCGCAGTTCAGGCGCGGCGGATACGACAGCTCTGGCAGGCCGGAGTAGTCCATCACCGGCCACTGATCTCGCGGCGGCAGGTGGTCGCGCGCGAAGGTGTCGAGGTGCGCGGTGGGCGCGGACGGGAGCATGATGGGATCGCTGGTGTGGAGGGGCGTCACGGCGTCTCCCGTGTACGCGGCCCGTCGTCTCTCGCGCCGGGCTCCGCGGGTGATGTCCGGAGCGAATCCCTGGCGACGCCGAGCAGCTTCAGCAATGCCGTGACCTCACCCGCGTCCGCGGAGCGCAGCACGAAGCCCTGAGTCGCACGATCGCCGGTGAGCTCGTTCTCGAGGGCGCCAACGTGGCCCAGGTACGTGCCACCACGGTAGAACCTCGCCAATGCCGGGGGCGACGGCTCGGTGGCGAAGCGAACCTGGTTCCAGCCGGTGAGCCGCTCGTTGGCGAAACGCACCAGCGGCGCGATCTCGGCCGGGTCGCGCGTCTCGCGCACCACGCGGCGAACCGCTCCGCCGCCGATCACCTCCACGCGGTCCGCTCCCTCGATGCGCGAGAGCGTGATCGGCGGGCCGTCGAGAACACGGTTGATCGCGATGAGCCCCAGCGAGAACACCACCGCGACGGCGAGCGTCCACCACGACCGCGCGGTCACGGCGTCATGGCGGGCTGGCGATGCCGAGCCTCCGCGTCACCCAGCGCCACGACACGAGCGAGCGGGCTTGCATCGCGAGCGGACGGTCGGGCAGACGACGTCAATGCTGCTGCGCGTCGGATGACGGGCGGCGGGCCTTCATCGCCTCGGGCGGGACGCGGAGGAGGCCGAGGATGCTGTCCACCTCCGGGCGCCCCGCCGGACGGGAGACGAAGGCGCCCTGCCGCACGGTCTCGAAGAAGTTGGGGCCCACGCCGAAGCTGCCCTTGAAGGTGCCGCCGTCGTACAGCTCGGCACGCACGCGGGGCACGGGCACGCCGTACCAGGGTGCCGTCCACGACGTCCGCCGCGCGTCCACGAACGAGAGCACGCGCGCGATCTCGGCTGGCTCGCGCACGTCGCGCAGCGTGTCCTTCCCGCCCGCGCCGATCACCAGCAGGCGGGTGACGCGCCCCACGGGCGGGAACGCCACCTCGGGCCCGCGCAGCAAGCGCGCGGCGGCCACGTTGCCCATCACCACCACCAGCAGCACGGCCAGCGCCCATCCGCCCAACCAGCCCCAGCGCGACTTCGTCATCGTCCCTCCTCTCGTCTCAACATCGGCGGGCGTTCTTCCGCCGCCGTTCGTCTCCCCTGCCCTCCTGCGAGCCTCACCCTCCAGCCCCAGCGTCCTCGCGCTCCGCGGCGGCGAGAAGCTGGCCGGCGATGACGAGCTTCTGCACCTCGGTGGTGCCTTCGTAGATGCGGAGCGCGCGGATCTCGCGGTACAGCTTCTCCACCGTGGCGCCGGAGACCACGCCGCGCCCGCCGAAGAGCTGCACGGCGGCGTCGATCACCTGCTGGGCGCTCTCGGTGGCGTGGAGCTTGGCCATGGCGGCCTCGCGGGTCACGCGCTCGGCGCCGGTGTCGCGCGTCCACGCGGCACGGTACACGAGCAACGCGCTGGTGTCCACCGCGAGCGCCATCTCGGCCAGCTTCGCCTGCGTGAGCTGGAAGTCGCTGAGCGGCTTGCCGAACGCCTGCCGCGTCCGCGTCCACCCGACCGCCTCATCGAGCGCCCGGCGCGCGAAGCCGAGAGCAGCCGCGCCGACGGTGGAGCGGAAGACGTCCAGCGTCCCCAGCGCGACCTTCATCCCCGCGCCCTCGGCTCCGACCAGCGCGTCACGGTCTACGCGGCATCCGTCGAACCGCAGCGTGGCGAGGGGATGCGGGGCGATGACGTTTATGCGATGCGTGACGGCCAGGCCGGGGTTGTCCGCGCCGACCACGAAGGCCGCGAACCCGCGCTCGCCTGCCTCGGGGAAGCGGCAGAAGACGACGTAGTGGTCCGCGATGCCGCCGTTGGAGATCCACGTCTTCTCGCCGTCGATCACGTAGCCGCCGTCCACCCGCCGCGCCGTGGTCCGCATCGCGGCGACGTCGCTGCCCGCGTCCGCCTCGGACAGCGCGAAGGCGGCGATGGCGTCGCCGCGCGCGACGGGCGGGAGGTAGCGCCGCTTCGCATCTTCCGACCCGAACAGCGAGATGGGGCCCGTGCCGAGGCCCTGCATGGCGAAGGCGAAGTCCGCCAGCCCGTCCGCGTACGCCAGCGTCTCGCGCGCGAGGCAGAGGGAGCGCACCTCCAGCCGCTCGGTCGCGCCGCCGTACGCCGCGGGAACGGTGTAGCGCAGCCAGCCGGCATCGCCCAGGCGGCGGACGAGGGAGCGGCAGTGGGTGTCGACGGAGGCGGTGGAGGCCCCCTCCCCCAGCCCCTCCCCCAAAACTGCCTGGGGGAGGGGAGTCTGGTCCACGGCGGGGGAAGATTCCGGGCGTCGAGCGGGCGGGGCGGCTTCGGCAGACGGGTGGCCGGGGAGCTCGGCGGCGGTCCAGGCGGAGAGGCGGGCGGAGAGGGCGCGGTGGGCGTCGTCGAAGAAGGGCCAGGACAGGTAGGTGCGGTCTGGCACGATCAGGTGCCCTGGAAGACGGGCTTCTCCCTGGCCGCGAACGCGCGGAAGGCGCGGGCGAAGTCCTCGGTCTGCATGCAGATGGCCTGCGCCTGCGCTTCGGCCTCGATCGCCTCGTCCACGCCCATCGACCACTCCTGGTGCAGGCAGCGCTTGGTGATACCGTGCGCGAACGTGGGGCCCGCGGCCAGCTCGGCGGCGAGGGAGAGCGCGTCGTCCAGCACCGCGTCCGGCTCGCAGATGCGGTTGAAGAAGCCCCAGCGCTCGGCCTCGTCGCCCATCATCGTCCGCCCCGTGTACAGCAGCTCGCTCGCGCGACCCTGGCCGATGATGCGCGGCAGGATGGCGCACGCGCCCATGTCCGCGCCGGACAGGCCGACCTTGGTGAAGAGGAAGGCGACCTTGCTGCGGGCGGTGCCCAGCCGCAGGTCGCTCGACATCGCCACGATGGCGCCCGCGCCCACGCACACACCGTCGATGGCGGCCACGATGGGCTGGGGGCAGCCGCGCATGGCCTTCACTAGGTCGCCGGTCATGCGGGTGAAGGCGAGCAGGTCGTCCATCCGCCCCTCGTCCTTCATCTTCACGAGCGGACCGATGATGTCGTGTACGTCGCCGCCCGAGCAGAAGTTGCCGCCCGCCCCGGTCACGACCACGACCTTCACGTCCGTGGCGAACGAGAGCTGGCGGAAGTGGTCGCGCAGCTCGCCGTAGCTCTCGAAGGTGAGCGGGTTCTTGCGCTCCGGCCGGTCCAGCGTGACCACGCCCACCTTGCCGCTCACCCGCCAGCCGAAGTGCACGGGGCTCAGATCGGCGGCGGCGATGCGTGTGGTCATGCGGCGGGGCTCCGGGGGATGTGCGCGACGGAGGGAGATGCCCCCTCCCGCTTCGCTTAGGCTCGCACCCTCCCCCGCAAGCGGGAGAGGGTTGGGGGTTCGGTGCGTTTCGGACGGTGCGGGTGCAGACGGATGCATCGGGGTTAGTCCGCGAAGGCGGACTTTGCGCGGTCGTTGCCGCGGTTTCAACCGCCGGGCTTGGGCATCGACCTCGTCCGCGTCTCCCGCATCACCCCGGCATCACTTCGCCGCCGGCGACGGCGAGGGCCTGGCCGGTGACGGCGCTGGCGGCGGGGCTGCACAGCCACGCGACGGCGGCGGCGACCTCTTCCGGCTCGATCAGCGTGCCGCGCGGGTTGATGCGCGTGAGCATCTTCAGCGCCTCGTCGCGCGTCTTGCCGAGGGCGGCGACCAGGCCGTCCATGGCGGCGCGGGCCATGTCGGTGTCCGTGTAGCCGGGGCAGACGGCGTTGACGGTGATGCCCAGCTTGGCCGTCTCCAGCGCCAGCGCGCGCGTGAGGCCGATCACGCCGTGCTTGGCCGCGCAGTACGCCGCCGTCTTCGGGTAGCCGCGCAATCCGGCGGTGGAGGCGACGTTGACGATGCGGCCGGCGCGCGCGGCCTCCATGGCCGGCAGCACCTGGCGCGTACAGAGATAAGTGCCGGTCAGGTTCACCGCCAGCATGCGGTCCCACTGCTCGCGCGGCATCTGGGCGAAGGGCGCGCTGTCCGCCTGGCCCGCGTTGTTCACCAGCACGTGCGGGTCGCCCAGCACCTCGCGCGCGGCGGCGAAGGCGCGCTCCACCGACGCCTCGTCGGCCACGTCGCACACCTGCGCGCGCGCCTCAACGCCCCAGCGCTCGCGCAGCGCCGCCGCGCCCGCGCTTACGCTCTCGCGCGTGCGGCCCATGAGCGTGACGTTCGCGCCCAGCCGCGCCAGCTCCTCCGCCACCGCCGCGCCGATGCCGCGCCCGCCGCCGGTGACCACCGCGTGCCGTCCGGCCAGGTAGCGTCCGTCGGAGGGAAGTGCCGCGTGGGGCATGTCGCGTGGGTTCTCGGGAGATGTGGACCGGCGGGGTCGCCGCGAGCGCATCTTCCGTCTTCGGGAGATGAACGGCGGACGCGCGGCGGATGCGATTCTCGCACGCCCGGCGGCGAGCCGCAAGGCGGGAGACGAGTCGTCGGATGCGCATCCTCAGAAATCCCGCGCCCGGCGTCCGGCGGATGCGCGGCGTCGGGTGGGGCGATGCCCCACGGCGGTCGCGGAGAGGTCCCGATCCCCGCGGTTTCCATCTCCCGGCAGCTTTGGTGAGCGTGGGAGGGTCCACGCGCGCCACGCCACCCAGCGACCGGAGGCCGCGGTGAACGCCAACGAAGCCCCGCCCCGCCCGCCGGAGCGCGCCTGGACGGTGCTAGCCGGGTACGGCCGCCGCCCCGCACGGCTGGTGGTGACGCGCCAGGGCCGCACCGCGTGGATGCTCCGCACCGCCGCCGCGCTCGTGGCGTGGATCGGCGGGACGGCGGCGACGCTGGCGTTCACGTTCGACCCGTTCGTGGCGTCGCTGCCGGGAATGCTGGGCGGGGCGTTCGCCTTCCGCACGTGGCGCGGGCGGTACGCGGTCCAGAGCTTCCGCGGCGAGTGCCCGGCGTGCGGCGCGGCGCTGCTCATCAAGCCGGGCGCCCGCATCGGCCTGCCGCACAAGCTGGTCTGCTACGCCTGCCACCACGAGCCGCACCTCGCGGCCGTCTAGCCCTACATCTACCGACCCGCCTCCGAACGTCCCGCCGACGCGGACGGACAGCACTCCTTCTACCGTCCCTCGAGCGTCGGCCCGACTCTCCGGCCGGACGGCTTCTCATCTACGAACCGCCCGTCGATCCGCGTCTGACTACGCGAGGCTGGGCGCGGCGAACGATTGGAAGGCGGGGTCGTTCGCGGCGTGGGCAGGCATGCGCGGGTGCGTCTGCTCGCCCTGCGCGAGGACGCGGATGTTGTGGCGCACGTCGCGGCTCTCGCACGAGCGGATGGCGTACACGAGCGGGCCGGGGCAGAGCACGGCCTCGCCCAGCGCGACGGCTTCCAGGTCGCGCACGCCGATCACCCACTCCTGCTGCTCGGGGCCGAGCGGCGCCAGCTCGGTGGCGAGACGCCAGGCCAGGTCGCGCGCGCCGCGCATGCCCACGCCCGCGAGCTTCAGCTCCAGCGCCTGCGCGCACGAGGTGAGCACGCGGAAGCCGGGCGACTCCTCGTCGATCTCGTGCTCCACGATGGGCGTGAGCGCGGCCAGGATGTCGTTGATGCGGTCGAAGTCGCCCCGCAGCCCAGCGAGCGCGGCGCCCGGGCAGGTGCGCGCGGCGGCGATGCCCAGGTCCAGGTCGATGTGGGCGTTCATGCCGATCATCAGGTGCTGGAGCACGATGTGGTCGTCGTCCGCCGCGGCGGCGAAGGCCTGCGCCCATGCGTGCGTGGGCCGGCCGCCGCGCGCGTGCGTGTCGTACGCGTCGAGGTAGCGGCAGGCGAACGTCACGTCGAGCCGCTCCATGCGCGGCCCGTCCTGGAAGCGGCCGGCGGCGATGCCGTCGCGGACGGCACGGGTGACGCGGCCGTACAGCGCGGCGAAGTAGCCCAGCCGGTCGCCCCGGCGCTCGCAGTCGTCCACGATCGCGTCCAGCCGCGCGATCACGCCGTCTATGGTGGTGGGCAGCATCGTCTCCCTCGGTTACGTGAAGGTGCTCGGGCGGCCTACTTCTTCCGCTTCTTGTTCTTCTTCCGCGCCTGCTTCTCGGCCTTCTTCTTCCGCTTGGCCTTCTCCGCCTCGCGCGGGGAGGTGCGCTGCCACCCCGTCCCGCCCGACCCGAAGTCGTCCGCGCCGCCTGGCTCGCGCATCGGGAAGACCGGGAAGAGAGGACGGCGCGGAACCGTCCGCTCCTTGCGCAGCCCCATCGCGATCTCGATGTCCTCCAGGTCGCCGGTGACGACCGGGTCGATGCCGCGAGCCCCGTACACGGTCTCGATCAGGGGCATGGCCTCGGCTGCCCGCAGGTCCATCAGGTGGCTGGCGACGATCGAGCTCACGACCACCTCGTTCGTCTCGTACAACTCCAGCTTGGCCGTGAGCGCGGCGACCACCTCGGCGCGCAGGTCGGGGTGGGCCCGCGCGATCTCGACCAGCGCGTCGCCCGCAGCGGCCTGCACGAAGTCGTCGTCCGCGATCCCATCGTCGAACAGCACCTGCCTGGCGGGCTCCAGCGCCGCGGCCCCGATGCGGCCCAGCGCCAGCGGGATCACCTCGGCCGGGTAGTCGCTCTCGTGGTAGCGCACCAGCGCGTCCAGCAGCACGGGAACGGCCTCGGGCGCGCCCAGCTCCCCCAGGATGCGCCACGCGTGGACGGGCCCCCAGAAGTCCGCGCCGCCGGTCTCCATCCCCTCGTCCTCGACGTCGCTCTCCGAGAAAAGCGCGTCGTCCACGGCCATCCGCAACAGCTCCGGCAGGTGCTCGCCCCCGATGCCCAGCGACTCGGCGGAACGCTCGGCGTCGTGCGCTCCGCCCAGCTCCAGCAGCGCGCTCACCGGCGGCGTGTAGCTCTGTTCCATCGTCCCTTCCTCAACGAGTGTGATTTCGGTTGATGTGCGGCAGCGCCGCACCGCCCGGCCGGGCGCGCGATGCTGCGGCACGATATGTTCGTGGGCGAGGCACCGCACGGCTTTCGGCCGCCGTGCCCCCACCGCACAGGACACGCATGAGCATCGATCGCAACCGAGGCACCGGCGACGACGACGGTTTCGTCGACAAGCTGCGCGGCCCAGACTCCGTGCTTACGCCCGACGTGGATCCGCGGGCCGACGCGGAGCCCAACGCCCCCGGCGGGCCCGAGCCCGATACCGGCAAGCTGGGCGAGGCCATGCGCCGCAGCCCGCGCGTACGCAACATCGGCCTCACCATCCTGGTGGTGCTGGCGGTGTTCTACACGCTGTACTTCGCCCGCGGGTTCTTTCTGCCCGTGGTGTTCGCCATGCTCTTCAACTTCCTGCTCAGCCCGGCCATCCGCGCGCTGAACCGGCTGCGCATCCCCTCGCCGCTGGGCGCCGCGCTGGTCATGCTGGCGCTGCTGGGCGGGCTGGGGCTGGGCATCTGGCAGCTCGCCGACCCGGTGCAGAGCTGGATCTCGCGCGGCCCGCAGAGCTTCACCAGCACGGTGACCAAGCTGCGCAAGCTGGGCCGCCCCGTGGCACAGGTGAGCCGCACGGCCGACCAGGTGGAGAAGGCGACCAACGCCGTCGCCGGGCCCACGCGCACGCCCGAGGTGGTGGTGAAGGGCCCCAGCTTCGGCGAGCGCCTGTTCGGCACCACGCAGACGCTGGTCACGTCGGCGCTCGAGGTCATCATCCTCCTCTACTTCCTGCTGGCGGCGGGCGACCTCTTCCTCCAGAAGCTCGTGGGCGTCCTGCCCAACCTGAACGACAAGAAGACGGCGGTGCGCATCGCGCGGCAGATGGAGGCGTCGGTATCCACGTACCTGCTCACGCTGGCGATGCTGAACACCGTGCTGGGCTGTGCCGTCGCGGCGGTCATGTGGGCGCTGGGAATGCCCAACCCGGTGCTGTGGGGCGTGCTGGCCGGGCTGCTGGAGTTCGTGCCGTACGTTGGCGCGGCGACCATGCTGGCGGTGCTCTCCATCGCCGGGCTGGCGACGTTCGACAAGGTGGGGCACGCGCTGCTGGTGCCCGCCTGCTACCTGCTCGTCAACTTCGTGCAGGCGAACTTCCTGGCCCCCACCGTCATGGGCCGCCGCCTCACGCTGAACCCCGTCGCCATCCTCATCGGCCTGGCGCTGTGGTGGGAGATGTGGGGCGTGGCCGGCGTCTTCATCGCCGTCCCCCTCCTGGCCACCTTCAAGATCTGCTGCGACCACATCGAGACCCTCGCCCCCGTCGGCGAGTTCCTCAGCAAGTAACCCTGCGAGACGGGAGATGCGCATCTCCCGTCTCGCATGAACCACCAGATCTCCGCCGTCCGAGATGTGGCGCCCTCAACCGCTTGGTGGGGGCGCACCTGCGTGCGCGCCCGTCTTCCGCAGCGAACCTCTCCGGCGACTTGCCGTGCTGCGGCAGCACTGGCCGACACGCAGGTCGGCCCCTACCGGTCCGCAGCGATGTTTGGCCTTCCCCGGCCTCGCATCGCCTCGGAGATACTGTCGTGGCGGGCTGGCGTCAACTGAGTCGGCTTGGCGGGAACGCGGGGTGGGAGCGGACGCGAGCGGCCTGTGCGAGGTGGCGCTGCTCGTGGGCGACCATCAGCTCCAGCGCCTCCGCGGCGGTGAAGCGGAGGATGCGCGCCACGGGCGACGAGATCTTCACCTTTTGCGGATCGCGCCCGCGCGCCTGGACGATGAGGTCGCCGAGGGTTCGCTGCGAGGCGGCGAAAGCTTCCGCGGCACCTGCGGGTGCGGGCGCCGCATCCGGGCGGAAGCGCCGGGGCGCCTTCATCCGCGACTTGCCCTGCGGTCCGACGGCGCGGATGAACCAGCGCGCCAGCATGCGCGGCCGGTACTCGCCCTCCGGCGCGCCGGGCGGCGCAGCAGCGAGCGCGGACCGCAGCGGCGCGAAGTAGAGCTCGTTGGTGACGCGCAGGTGGTCCAGGCACTGGGCGATGCTCCAGGCGCCCTCCGCGGGCGGCCACGCGAGCTGCGCGTCCGTGAGCCCCGCAGCCAGCGCCTCCGCCTCGCGAGTCGCGGCGTCCGCATCCCGCTCCAGCCGGTCCAGCAGTTCCGCCGCGGTGATCCCCATCTCCCGTCTCCTGTCCTGGTACGCTCGAGATCCCGATCCATCCGCTCGTGTTCGACCGAAGAACCTCACGCGGAGACGCGGAGTCGCGGAGAACAACCCGCTTCTCTGCCGTTCTCCGCGCCCTCCGCGGCTCCGCGTGAGCCCGCCGTTCTGGATGGTGGAGGTGCAGCCCGCGCGACGGGAAAAGCTACCGCATCCGGGTGATGGAGAGGATGCGCACCGGGGTCCGCAGGCGCTCGCCCTCGGCGGGGAGGCCCTGGATGCGGCGCACCACGTCCATCCCGTCCTCCACCCGCCCGAACACCGCGTAGCCCTGGCCGTCCGGCGTCTCGTCGCGCCAGTCCAGGTACGGCTGGTCGCCGAGAACGACGAAGAACTCCGAGCGCGCGCTGTTGGGCGGTCCGAACCGCGCCATCGACACGGCCCCGTCCACGTGCTTCAGCCCCGTTTTCCTGGTGCTCTCCAGGGGGATGGGCGGCAGCAGGCGCGTGGAGTCGCCGTACCACTGCCCGCCCTGCACGATGCCCGTCGTCCCCTGGAACGGCACCGCAGGGTCCTTGCGGATGCGGTAGAAGGCC
This sequence comes from Longimicrobiaceae bacterium, assembly GCA_035696245.1. NCBI lineage: Bacteria > Pseudomonadati > Gemmatimonadota > Longimicrobiia > Longimicrobiales > Longimicrobiaceae > Longimicrobiaceae bacterium. Next base: position 24,720 of record DASRQW010000029.1, read on the forward strand.
GCGCCCGCGTACCGCCCCTCGTCCACGTAGCGGAGGAAGTTCGCCGCGGTGACGGGTGCCTTGTCCGCCAGCACCTCCACCGTCACGTCGCCCAGGTCCGTGTGGATCCGCACGCGCGGGTGCGTCTGGCCCGACGCGGGCCCGCACGCCGCGAACGCCAGGACCAAAGCCGCCCCACGCACCGCCGGCGCGAGAAAGCGTCCGGCGAGCGTCCTCGTCTCAAGTTCCTTCCGCGCTCCGGCCATCCGTGTCATTCCGCCGCGAAGTGTGCGACCGCCAGCAGAAGCGCGACAGTCGCGACGACCAGGGCACCGACCACGATCCCGCCCGTCAGCGCGGCCGTGCGCCGGCCGTTCACCCGCTTCACGCGGTATCTATCGCGCACCACCACCCCGATGAGCTTGCCCGCGCCATCGGTGGACACAAGCCCCTCGGCGGTGCGCACCTCCGCCCCGCGCAGCCATGCCGTGTCGCCGCGCATGTACGCGACCTTGCCGCGCACTTGGACGGCGTCCGGGGCGATCGCGCTGCCGTCGGCGGCGAACACCTGCAGCGGCGGCCCGTCGCGCCGGTTCACCTCCACGTTCTCGCTGGGCATCGGCGCTCCTGGCCCGCCCAGCGCGTACGAATGGCACCCTGCCGAGAGCGCGACCAGCAGGATCGCGATGAAGCGCTGAAAGATGGGCCGCACGGAGCTCTCCGGAACGTAGATGGATGACGGACGACAGCACCCGCGGCGATTCCAGGACGCATCCCGATCCCGATCGCCGGCCCGGCTCGTCACGTCAGTCGACGCGGGTGGACAGGGCTGCGACCCACGCGGCGAAAGCAGCGGCGGCGGCCACGATCACCACGCCGCTCGCCAGCAGCAGCGTGCGCGTGGAGCTGACGCGCCGCACCCGCAGGCTCTGCATGGGCACCACCACGCCGAGCAGAGAGTCCGCCTCTGCGAGCGGCATCGCGCCGTCCAGCGAGCGCACCTGCGGGGCGCGGAGCCAAGCCGTGTCGCCGCGCAGATACGCAAGGCGCCCGCGCACCTCGATCGCGCCCGGCACGGCCTCGCTGCCGTCCGCATGCGCCACACGGAGCGGCCGCCCATCGCGCGTGGCGATCACCACCCGATCGCGCGGCTGAATGCGGCTGGTGGAGCCCGGCACGTATGCGTGGCAGCCGGCCAAGCCCACGGACAGCAGCGCGGAGCAGGCCGAACGGAAGAGAAGCCGCATGATTGGATCGGTGGAGAGACGGGGACAAACAGAGAGAGGGTACTGGAACGCACTACGACAGTGTATCCGCCCTTCCCGCCGGAATCCAGGGATGGGGCACTTCCACCGACGCATTCTCGATCGGTTGAGCTTTGACCTGATCTACGGAACCAGGCAGGCGCCGAACTCGCCGAAATAACGAAGGGTTGTGCACCCTAGGATGCACAACCCTCCGGAACTGTGTACCCGTTTCCCCGAAGGGAGCGGGCTTCTGCTGACGAAAAGCTACCTCTGCCGCCCATAGAGGGCAAGCTAAGCACCCAGGATACCTCATCCACCAAAAGCATCCCGGGACCTCGCCGGGCGAGCCGGCTCCGCGGGTTGGATCCGCTCCAGGATGTCCGCCAGGTTGCCCGATGCGATGTCTCTCACGTCGACGTGATAGACTTCCTCGATCCGCCGAAAGTATGGCTCGTTGTCGTTTTCCCCGTGAAAGTCCCACAAGGAGGATTCGTCGGTGATGACACAGTCGTCGTAATCCAGCTCCAGCACCTCGCGAAAGAATCCGGCCGCCAGGTCTTCCAGCATGGAGATGCGGTCCCGCGAACCGAACCCCAGATCCGGGACCGCCCGCGAGGGCTGTGATGCAGAGATACCTCCCGGGCGCAGCCCATCCAAGATCGCCCGCAGCCACACGAACCCGCGTCCCGTCACCCCGTCTCGCCCCACCAGCGGGCGAGGAGGTTCTGGGACACGCGGCGGCGGTACTCGGCGGTGGAGCGGACGTCGTCGATGGGGTGGATCTCGTCACCGAGGACGCGCTGCGCCTCCTCGATCGTCGCGCCGCCGGCGAGCGCGGCTTCGGTCTGCGGCAGCCGGACGACGGTGGCGGCCACGCTCCCCAGCGCGATCCGCGGCTGCGGTGCGCGCACGGCGGCCATCACCACTTTGCTGATGGCCTGCGCGGCGCGCGTCCCCACCTTCCGGAACCATTGCGCGCCGTCGATCCGCGGGATCTCAACCGCCACGATCAGCTCGTCCGGCCGCAGCACGGAGGCGCGGTAGCCGGTGTGGAAGCCCGTGAACGGCACTCGCCGCTCGCCGTCCGCGCTACGCAGCACGACCACCGCCTCGGCCGCCGCGAGCACGGGCAGGCTGTCGCCGGCGGGCGAGCCGTTGGCGATGTTGCCGCCCAGCGTGCCGCGGTTCTGGATCTGCACGCCGCCCACCTCGCGCGCCGCCGCCACGAGCATGGGGATGCGCGCCCACACCTCCGGGTGCGCGATGATCTGCGTGTAGCTGGCCGCCGCGCCGATGCGCAGCACGCCATCCACCGCCTCGATCCCCCGCAGCTCCTCCAGCCGCATCACGTCGATGAAGCGGCGCGCGGGGTTGGTGCCGAAGTGGAGCGTCACGTACGTGTCGGTACAGCCTGCGAGCGGGGTGAGCGGCGCCGCGTCGCGCATCATCTCCAGCGCTTCGTCCAGCGTGCGCGGCTCCAGCAGGCTCAGGTCGGAGAGTGCCGTCCTCATGCGCCCGCCGCCTGCACGGAGCGGTAGATGGCCTCGTAGCCGGTGCACCGGCAGAGGTTGCCCGCCAGGCCCGTGCGCACCTGCTCCAGCGTGGGGTTGGGCCCCAGCGCCGCCGCCGCGAGGATCATCCCCGGCGTGCAGATGCCGCACTGCGCGCCGCCATGCTCCGCGAACGCCCGCTGCAGCGGATGCTCCCCGCCCAGCCCCTCGATGGTCGTCAGCTCCGCACCCGCCGCCTGGGCGAAGGGCACCAGGCAGGAGACGACGGGTTGCCCGTCCATCAGCACCGTGCAGGCGCCGCACTCGCCCTCGCCGCAGCCTTCCTTGGTGCCCGTGAGCCCGCACTCCTCGCGCAGCACGTCCAGCAGCCGCTTCAGCGGGTGCGCGTCGACCTCCACCTCCATGCCGTTCAGCCTCAGACGCATGCGGCCTCCAGCAGCGGAGCGGCCATCACCTTCTCCGGCACGGCGGGGATCTCGCGCACGTCCAGGCCCAAGTGGCGGATGGCGTTCACCACCGCCGGCGCGGGGCCGTCGATGGGCATCTCGCCCACGCCCTTGGCGCCGTACGGGCCGTGCTTGCCCGGGTTCTCCAGCACGACCACGTCCATGGGCGGCGTGTCCAGCGTGGTGGGGATGACGTAGTTGGTGAGCTGCGCGTTCAGCATCACGCCGCCGCGCATCACCACGTTCTCCATGAGCGCCCAGCCCAGGCCCTGGGCCGACCCGCCTTCGATCTGCCCCGCGACCAGCATGGGGTGGATGGCCTTCCCCACGTCCTCCACCGCGGTGAAGCCGATGGGGCGCACCTCGTACGTGTCGGGGTCCATCTCCACCTCGGCCACGTTGCAGCCCCAGCCGTAGGTGGCGTACGCGTCGCCGCGGTACATGGCGTCGTCCCAGCGCACGTCGGTGGGCACCTCGTACTCCTTGGTCACGACCAGCGGCCCGCGCTCCGCGAACCACTCCGCCGGCGTGCGGTCGCCGATCGTCGCCCGCATCTCCTCCGCGCAGCGCTGGAGGATGCGGCCCACGACCATGCAGGTGCGCGATGCCACGGTAGGCCCGCTGTCCGGCACCTTGGACGTGTCCGGCAGCGCCGTCTCCACCGTCTCGTACGGCACGCCCAGCGCGTCGGCCACGATCTGCGCGTGCATCGTCCGCGTCCCCTGGCCGATCTCGGAGCTGCCGACCAGGATGCGCACGCCGCCTGCCGTCGCCTCGAGCGAGGCTTTCGACGCCAGGTGCACCTCGCCGCTGCCGGTGAAGCCGGAGCCGTGGAAGAAGAGCGAGAGGCCGATGCCCTTCCCCGTCCCGCGCCATTCTTCGCGCTTGCGGTGGAAGTCCGTGCGCCGCACCGCCTCGGCCAGCGTCTCCAGCGCGCCGCAGTCCTCGTGCATCAGCTGGCCCGTCGCGGTCGTGTCGCCCGGCCGGAGCGCGTTGATCTCGCGCAGGCGCACGGGGTCCATCTCCAGCGCCTCGGCGATGCGCTCCATGTGCACCTCCACCGCGAACTGCGTCTGCGGGGCGCCGAAGCCGCGGAAGGCGCCGTTGGGCGGCGTGTTCGTCATCACCGCCCGCCCGGAGATGCGCACGTGGTCGCAGCGGTACGGCCCGGCGGCGTGGATGGCGCCGCGGGAGAGGACCACGGGGCTGAGCGTGACGTACGCGCCGCCGTCCATCAGCACGTCGATCTCCATCGCCGTCAGCCGCCCGTCCCTCGTCACGCCGGTCCTGTGGCGGATGACGGAGGGATGGCGCTTCGTCGTCGCCACCATGTCCTCCACCCGGTCGTACACGATCTTCACCGGCCGCCCGGCCTTGAGGGCGAGCAGCGCGGCGTGGCCGGCCAGGATGGACGGGTACTCCTCCTTGCCGCCGAAGCCGCCCCCCGTCTCCGTCTGCACGATGCGGATCTTCTCGCCCGGCATCTCCAGCAGCACCTTCATGGCCTTGTGCACGTAGTACGGGCACTGCAGCGAGCCCATCAGCGTGATCCCGCCGTCCGGCTCGGGCACGGCGATCATCCCGTTGGTCTCGATGTAGACGTGCTCCTGGTGCCCCGTGCGGTACTCGCCCTCCACGACCACGTCCGCCTCCGCGAAGCCCGCCTCCAGGTCGCCCTTCTCGATCCCCAGCTTCTTGAGCACCACGGTGGACTCCAGCGGGTCCAGCACCGGCGCCTCCTCGTCGTACTCGATCACCACGCGCGCGGCCAGCAGCGCGTCGCGGTCCTCGTGGGCGAGAAGGAGGATGGGCTCGGCCGCGTGGTTCACCTGAGTCTCCACCAGGTACGGCTGGTCGTCCTCGATGAGCGCGACGACGTTGCGGCCCGGCACGTCGCGCCAGTCCACGACCGTGAACCCCGCCGTATCGAAGTCGAAGCGGATGGACCGGATGCGCCCCTTCGCCACGGTCGAGCGGACGGTGCGCCCGTACAGCATGCCCGGCAGCGCCAGGTCGTCCACGTAGCGCGCACTACCGTTCACCTTCTCCGCCCCGTCCTTGCGCGCGACGTTGCGGCCCACGGCCGCGTTCACGCCCGCCTCCATGGCGTTGGACGGCAGCAGGACGACGGCGCTTCGGGAGATGGACGGCGGACGGGCGGGTGGGGCACGCTTCACCTCGAGGGGGGATGGGTGTCTGCCGGGCACGGCGTGGCAGCCGCGCGGGGCGGAACGCCTGCCTACGCTATATACGCCGCCCGGGCGAAACCGCAATGCCCGGCGGGCGGGAACATGCTGCGCCGCACGGTGGCGAATGGGAGCGGACGGGAGATACGGCGCGGCGGAACATGCCCTTCGCACAGCGGATCGATGTCCCGCGCGCCGGCGGGGGCCGCAAAGCGGGGAACGGTGCGCCGTACGTGACACTTGCCCTGGGGCGCGGCGGGATGCATTCTCAGGGAGGGGAGCCTCCGCGCGGTCCTCGCGCGGCCCTTTTCCCCTCCCGGCATCCCCCTCCTCACTGACTGAGCGGCTACGAAAATGGAACCGTCCGCGGAGTTCTGCACGCGACTGCGGCAGGCTATGGTGGGGCACGGCCTCACGCAGACCGAGCTGGCGCGCCGGCTGGACGTGCGCGACGCCACGGTCAGCGACTGGTTCAACCGCGGCACCCTGCCCAGCGGCAGCGTGATGCTGCGCCTTCCCACGGTGCTGGGGGTGGACGGCCACTGGCTGCTCACCGGCGCCAGCCGCGACTCGGCGCCCATCCCCGCCCAGCTCTCGGAAGAGGAGCGCGTGCGGCTGGAGGCCATGCTGGACTCGGCGCTGCGCATCGTGCGCAACGCGGGCGACGGCGGTGGCTACCTGCGCGTCAGGGAAGCAGGCCAAGGTGAGAAGCTCGCCCTGGAGGCGATCGATCTGCACCGCCGCTCCGGGCGGCAGCGGGCGGGCCGAAGCGGAAGCTGAGCGAGCGCATCTCGCGCAGCACCTCCGGCGGGAAGGCCGCGGCGGGCAGCCGCAGCGGCAACCCCGCTTCTCCCGCCCGGTCCGGGTCCACCACCAGCACGTCCCCCGCTCCCACTCGGGGGATTGCCCGCAACTATCCATGACCTCGGCGTGCCGGCCCCTCCGGCGGCGGGCTCGCGCGGCACGTAGGCATCCAGCCCCGGCTCGACCTCGCGTGTAGTCGGTGGTGCCCACCGGCCGGGGCTCCAGCCCTTTCAGGGCCACTCCCCGGCCTTTCGTGCACCCGCAGCACGGCTCGCATGGGGGGCACGCGTGTGCGCGTTCTCCGGATTCGCGAGGGCGTGCGAAGGAACTTACCTCGGCAACTTTCCTCCCGACAAGACCAGCACACCAGGCGAGCCGCCTTGCCGCAGCCGTTCGCTCACGTCCGGGTCGCGTGGGCCCGCGCTCCGTCTTTCCGCTCGTCGAACGCGGCATTCGGCGGAGGTGCGGCGGCCCTCGCCGGACTCGTGGCGCCTGCCCGGCCGGACGATGCCGCGGCGTGCGGGCCTGCCGGAGGGGCGGGTAAGCGGTTACGTTCACCGCGTTCCGGGCGATGGGCCCGGACGCGGACGAGACGACACCGGAGCGAGCGTGATGGATACGACGGAGACGGGTTCCGCGGCAGAGGCGAAGCGCAAGCGGCGAAACGTGATGCTGGTGATCGGCGCGGTGGTGGTGCTGGCGGCGGTCCCCGCCGTGTGCAGCGGCCTGGAGCAGGGGCGGAGCGAATACGAGACGTATGCGGACGCGCAGAGGGCGGGCGCCTTCGACCGCGGCGTGCTGCCCAAGCTGGTGCCGCCCTCCGCGCGCGGCATCTACGAGAAGCACGACCTGGACAACGGCCACCGCTGGGTCCGCTTCGTCTACGCACCGGCAGACGTGCCCGCGATGACGGCGGGGCTGCGCCAGCTGGACACCGCGCAGGTGTCGCGGCTGCCGGTGGCCGGGCCCGGCTGGGCGAAGTGGTGGATGCTCAACGACGGCACCATGTCGTCCAAGCAGGGCAAGCATCTGCTCGTGTACGACACGGGCGACGGCTACCTGGCCCTCGACCCGCGCACCAGCGTCGCCTACTACTGGACCCGCGACACTCCGGCCGTCACCGGCTCCACATCTCCCGCATCCCGTTGAGCCGTCGCGCCTGACGGAACGCGTGTCAGTCGGGAGATGCGGGGCTGATGATCGGCCGCGAGCCTGATCCGCCGAACGCGATCGGCCGAGGAGCAGCCGCGGATGCAGAGGATGGCGGCAGCCGCGCATCTCCCGAGAGTGCATCGGTAGAGGATTGGGTTCCGCGGCGCGGCGCGAATGGAGGCTGGCCCGGCGTTCGTCCCACCTTCCCCGGAGGGCTGCCCATGATCGCCCAGGTCGACTCGCTGGTGCGCGTGACGAGCACGCACGGGCTCACGCAGGGGACGGTGCTGTCGTGGATCGCGCTCGCCGTCTCGGCACTGGTGGGCCTGGCCGGCGGCTACCTGATGGCGTACGGGAAGAAGCGCGGCGAGAACCTGGCGACCAAGCACGACTTCGCCGAGCTGCTGCGCCAGGTGCAGCGGACCACCGAGACGGCGGAGAGCATCAAGACGGGCCTGTCGCGCGGCCTGTGGCTCTCGCAGTCCGAGTTCGAGTACCGCAAGCAGCAGCTGGCGGAGTTCTACGGGCCCATCTACGCCTCGCTGAAGCTGCACGAGGAGTTCTACGACCTGTGGCTGGACGGCCGGTTCCAGGAGATCAACGCCGCGATCGTGAAGCGGTTCCAGACCAACAACGAGGAGATGGTGAAGATCCTGGCGACCAAGGCCCACCTCATCGACGGGCCGGTGATGCCGGAGGTGTTCACGCGCTTCACCAGCAACACCATCCTCTGGAACCTGTACACCTCGCGGCCCAACGCGCCGTACTATCCCGAGCACATCAAGAAGCTGCCCATCGCCGACTTCCCGGACGACTTCCGCGCGTACATCTACGGGAAGACCGAAGAGATCAAGCGCATCATCGACACCCTCCACCACCGCCACAGCACCGAAGCCGCGGACGTGATGACGGCGCCGGCATCTCCCTGACGCCGCGCACTGATCCCGACGCGGAGTAGGGCAGTACCTGCTGGCGAGGGTGACTCGTGGGATGTGCGAAGCGAAGCGGCGGTCCCGATTCCGGGCCCGCCGCTCGTGTTTCCAGCGGCAACGACGTACGGAGTCGATCCCGCCCGTATCGAGCCGCGCTCCGCAGAGGTTCCGGCTCATCGGCCGATGCGGAAACACGCGGAAGCGGTTGTTGCATAGGAGGGTGGGGATGAATAGATTACGGCTCCTCCATCTACATTTGCCGCCTTAAAAGGAGCAGCCCGATGCGCCAGTATCGCCTGGATACGAACGAGCTGGAGGTCACGTCGTTCGACGTGTCGTACATCGCCATCTCGCAGGCGATCACGGTCATCGTCTCGGACCCGAACACGTGGGAGGACACGTGCATCAACATGTGCCCGACCGACGACACCTGCACCAAGCTGGGCTGCACGCGGACCGCGTGACCTGACGCCGTCGAGTCCCTTTCTCCCTTGCCCGCCAACCCGGAGCGCGCCATGAGCAAGCTGAGCCTGAACGTCGCGGACCTGGCCATCACCTCGTTCGAGCCCGCAACGACCGCGTCCGCGGTCGCGGGTGGAACGATCCAGTCTGGCGGGGAGGACACGCTGGACCAGGTGTGCTTCTGCATGACGTGGGTGAAGGAGGACTGCTTCGGCCCCACGGCCGGCTGCTCCACGTCCGACGCGGCGTAGGCGCCGGGAACGCCGCGCGCCCGCCGCGCATCCCGAAGAGGCGCGGCGGGCACGATGCCGGGCTGCACGATACCGCGTGATCCGCCGCTGCCACTCCATCCCCTCACCCGCCGACCCGGAGCGCCGCCATGAGCAAGCTGAAGCTGAACACCGCAGACCTCGCCGTCACCTCGTTCCAGCCCGCGCCGGGCACCGCGCAGGCCGCCGCCGCCGGGTCGATCGATTCTATTGCCGTCGCGCTCACCCCCATCCTCTACGCCGACACGGTCGACCAGATCTGCTTCTGCATGACCTGGGTCGCCGAGGACTGCTTCGGCCCCACCGCCGGCTGCTCCACGGACAACACGGCGTAGGCATTTCCCGGAGGCACGCACCACCGCCCCGCATCGGCAGAGACGCGGCGGCGAAGCGCGAGGCACATGCGAGACGAGACGAGGGGCCGGCGGCGCGCCGGCCCCTCGTCGTTCTTGCGTCATCCACCGACGTCTTCTGGATCAGAAGCCGATCTTCTCGCCGAACGCCGGACCGCATCTCCCGGTCCCGCCCGCCGCCGCGTCTCTTTCCCCCCGCACGCGTGAGTCCGTAGATTGGCAGCCGCCCCAAGCTCCGGGGCGCACCCGCACACACGCATGCCAGGACCGACGTGGAAAAGCCCGAGAAGACCCGCCCCCGGCTGTACCTGATCGACGGCTACGCGCTGATCTACCGCGCCTTCTTCGCGCTCATCTCGCGGCCGCTCATCTCCTCGCGCGGCGAGAACACGTCTGCCGCGTGGGGCGTCACGCGCTTCCTGCTCAAGGTGATCGAGCAGCACGAGCCGGACTACCTGGGCGTGGTGTTCGACGCGGGCAGCAGCGACCGGCACATCATCTACCCCGAGTACAAGGCCACGCGCGAGAAGATGCCGACCGAGCTGGAGGCGTCCATCCCCCGCGTCCGCCAGATCATCGAGGCGTTCCGCATCCCCGTCCTGGAGCTGGCGGGCTACGAGGCCGACGACGTGATCGGCACGCTGGCGGCCAAGGCGGTAGATGCGGGGCTGGAGACGGTGATCGTGAGCGGCGACAAGGACTTCTACCAGCTGATCCGCGACGGCGTGTGCCTGCTCAACCCAGGCCGCGGCGGGCCGACGGCGGTGGAAGAGGAGTGGGTGGACACGCGCAACGCGCACGAGCGCCTGGGCGTGCAGCCCAACCACGTGGTGGACTACCTGGGCCTCATCGGCGACACCAGCGACAACGTGCCGGGCGTGAAGGGCATCGGCCCGAAGACGGCGATCCAGCTCATCGAGCAGTTCGGCGCCATCGAGGAGATCCTGGCGCGCACCGGCGAGATCAAGGGCAAGCGCGCCAAGGAGTCGCTGGAGGAGAACCGCGAGCTGGCGCTGCTCTCCAAGCGGCTGGTGACCATCCACACGGACCTGCCCGTCGAGCTGGACCTGATGGCGCTGGAGCGCGAGGAGCCGGACCGCGCCCGGCTCAAGGAGATCCTGCTGGAGCTGGAGTTCCACTCGCTGGTCCGCGACCACGCCGCGCCCACCGAGAAGGAGCCTTCCGCAGCCCGCGCCACCGACTACCGCCTGCTCCAGACGGTGGATGAGGTGCGCGAGATGGTGGAGCGCGTGCGCCGCGCCGGCCGCATGTCGGTAGACACGGAGACCACGAGCGTCGATGCCATGCGCGCCGACCTGGTGGGCATCTCGGTCGCGCTGGAGAACGGGGCCGCGTACTACCTGCCCTTCGCGCACCGCCGCAAGGTCGAGGAGCCGCCGCAGGGCGAGCTGCTGGACGCGGACGCAGGCGAGGGCAGCACGCCGCAGGGCGCCGAGGCCGACTGGGAGGCGGCCGAGGGCGAGATCGTGAACCTGCCCGAGCTGCTGTCCCGCGAGATGGAGCCGCTGGTCGCGCTGCTGGAGGACGAGTCGGTGGTGAAGATCGGGCAGAACCTCAAGTACGACTTCCTGGTCTTCCGGCGCGCGGGCGTGAACCTGCGCGGCATCGGGTTCGACACCATGGTCGCCAGCTACCTGCTGGAGCCGGGCCGCCGCGAGCACGGGCTGGACTCGCTGGCGCTCCAGCACCTGGACCACCGCACCATCGCCTACGAGGACGTGGCCGGGAAGGGCAAGACGCAGATCCCGTTCGCGCACGTGGGGCTGGAGGCGGCGCGAGACTACGCCTGCGAGGACTCGGACATCGCGTGGTGCCTGGCGGAGCGGTTCGCGCCCGAGCTGGAGCGGCTGCGGCTGGTGGAGCTTTTCCGCACCGTCGAGATGCCGCTGGTGGAGGTGCTGGCCGAGATGGAGTGGAACGGCATCCGCATCGACGAGCAGTTCTTCTACGAGATGGGCCGCCAGCTCCGCGGGCAGCTGGGCGTGGTCGAGGGGCAGATCTACGACGCGGCGGGCGGCGAGTTCAACATCGGGTCCAACCCGCAGCTGCGCGAGGTGCTGTTCACGCGCATGGGCCTGCCGGTGATCAAGCGCACCAAGACGGGCGCGTCCACCGACGTGGAGGTGCTCCAGGCGCTCGCCGCGCAGGGACACCATCTCCCGGAATTGCTGATGCAGTACCGGCAGATCGACAAGCTGCTGGGCACGTACGTGGACACGCTGCCCAAGACGGTGAACCCGGAGACGGGCCGCATCCACACGTCGTTCAACCAGACGGTGGCGGCCACCGGGCGCCTGGCGAGCAGCGACCCGAACCTCCAGAACATCCCCATCCGCACGGAGATGGGGGCCGAGATCCGGCGCGGCTTCATCCCCCGCGAGGGCTACCGCTTCGTCTCGGCAGACTATTCGCAGATCGAGCTCCGCATCCTCGCGCACTACTCCAAGGACCCGGCGTTCGTGGAAGCCTTCCGGGCGGGCGAGGACATCCACCGGCAGACGGCGGCGCTCATCTTCGGCGTCGCCGCGGCAGACGTGACGCGCGAGATGCGCGACCGGGCCAAGACGGTCAACTTCGCCATCATCTACGGCATCGGCGCGTTCTCGCTGGCGAACAAGCTGGGGATGCCGGTGAGCGAGGGGAAGGAGTTCATCGACGCCTACTTCGTACGCTTTCCCGGCGTGCGCGCGTACCTGGACGAGCAGATCGAGCTGGCGCGGAAGCAGGGCTACGTGGAGACGCTGACCGGGCGCCGCCGCTACATCCCCGAGATCACATCACGCAACTTCAACGTGCGCTCGTTCGGCGAGCGGGCGGCCACCAACGCGCCCATCCAGGGCTCGTCTGCCGACCTGATCAAGATCGCCATGATCCAGATCCAGCACGATCTGGCCGCCAGCGGCAGCCGCTCCCGCATGCTCCTCCAGGTGCACGACGAACTCCTCTTCGAAACCCCCATCGGCGAGGAGGAGCAGACGCTGGAGATGGTGCGCTCGCGCATGGAATCCGCCGCCCAGCTCGAAGTCCCCCTCCGCGTGGAGACCGGCATCGGCGAGAACTGGCTGGAGTGCAAGTGACCGCGTAACCCGAAGCTTCGGCCGCCGCGGTGAACCGTAGCCGGGGCCTGAAAGTTCGAGCCACGACGCGGGTTGGAAGTAATCCGTGAGACAACGTTCCAGCCGCACCGGTTGTCCTACCCGGAAGGGTGAACGACGAGGTCCCGCGTCCTGGTAGATGCCATGCCGCGCCCCGAATCCAAGCACCACCTGGAACAAGCTCCCCTCCCCCAGGCAGTTTTGGGGGAGGGGCTGGGGGAGGGGGCCCTCCGCGCATCATCCCCGCCCCAGCCGTGTAGAACCCGCTTCGGACGACGGACATCGCACCCCGATCCTTCCACACGGCGGCAGGTTCCGGCAGGCGATTTGCTCCCGCCCCCGGTAGCAGATGCGGCGGCCGGCAGGCGCGCCGTTCTTTCGCCGGTGCGCGGAGCGCGCTATCATAGACGCTCACATCCATCTGGCAGGAGGTCTTCATGGCCACATCACGCGGGCCGCGCCACGCCTCGTGCGCTCCATGAGCGACGCTCAGGAAAACGGCGCGACGCGCCACCTTCCCTTCGTCCTGGCCATCATCGGGGACTCGGGAAGCGGCAAGAGCACCGTCGCCAACGGAGTGCGCACCCTCATCGGGCCCGAGCGGGTGACCTCGCTGGAGCTGGACGACTACCACCGGCACACGCGCGCCGAGCGGCTGGAGCTGGGGCTCACCGCGCTGAACCCGGCGGTGCACGACCTGGGGCTCATGCAGGAGCACCTGCAGCTCTTCCGGCGCGGGCGCCCCATCCGCAACCGGCGGTACGACCACACCGACGGCTCGTTCGCCCCCATCCGCACGCTCGACCCCAACGAGGTGGTGATCGCGCGCGGGCTGCTGGGCTTCCCCACCGACGAGCTTCGGGCCGCGTACGACCTGGCGGTCTTCCTGTACCCGGAGCCGGAGCTGCTCTTCCGCTGGAAGCTGCGGCGCGACGTGAAGACGCGCGGCTACTCCGAGGCCGAGGTGCTGAAGCACATCGCCCAGCACCTGCTGGACGCCAAGCAGTACGTGCTGCCGCAGGCCGAGCGCGCCGACCTGGTCGTCCGCTACGAAATCCCCGAGTGGGACGCGCCGGATTCGGACGTGCGAATGTCGCTGCTCCTGCGCCGCGCCGCCGCCGACGCGGTGCGCAACGACGGCGCCCTGGCCCGCTTCGGCGGCGCGCTGCGGCGGGAGGATGCGGACGGCGAGCTGGTGCTGCACCTGGAGCCGTCGCTGTCGGTGGACGACGTGCGCGGCTGGGCCCGCGACCTCTTCCCCGACACGCACGACGACGCGGCCGCCGGCATGTACGAGGACGAGACGGGAGATGCGATCCCCTCCGCCCCGCTGGCGTTCACGCAGGTGCTGATCGCCGACCTGACCCAGAAGCTGCGCCGGGTGGACGAGTCCGCTCCCCCCGCCACGGTCGAAGCGGTAGCCTGACCTCCCCCGCGGCCGAGCACGACCGAGCGCGCCCGCCCGTCCCGGCGGGCGCGCTCGCGTTTGCGGCCGGGCGCACGCATCCGCTTGCTCACGCGTACGCGGGGAACTCCGCCCCGCCCGCACGGTACGCGCAGAGCCGCCGCGCTCCCGCGGCGTCCGCCTCACGGTCCAATCATCAGCAGCCGAGCCAAGTGTCCTTCCCCCCCACCCACATGCTCATCGGCGCGGGCACCGGCGACCTCGTCTCGGCCGCGGTGCCCGGGCCGAAGCGCTGGCACGTCTGGCTCGCCGCCGGCATGCTGGGCGCGCTGCCCGACGTGGACATCGTCGTCGGCCTGGCAACGGGCCGCGGGGGCACGCTGCACGGCACCTTCACACACAGCATCACCGCCGCCGTGGTCGTCGCCCTCGCCGCGTGGTTCATGGGCGGATGGCGCTGGGGGCTGATCGCGGGCACCTCCTACGGGTCGCACCTCGTGGTGGACCTGCTGGACGCGCGCGGCCCCACCAACGTGGAGCTGCTGTGGCCCTTCGCGCACGCCGAATCGTACGCCATCGCCCCCGTCTTCCCCACGGTGCCCTTCGAGACGGGCGGCGGCGCCGTCCACGCCGCGCTGAGCCTGCTGGACCCGCACATCCTCAAGTTCCTGTTCTGGCAGACGTGCGTGGGCGCCGTGTTCGCCGCGTTCCTCTTCGCCGCCGGCTGGCTCGTCCGCCGCCTCCACCGCCCTCCGCCCCCGCTCCTCGCCGACGGTACGGAGGATCGGCGCGGGAGGGAGAGGCGGAAGCGGGGCGAGGTTCCGGCTCGGTGAGTTGATGGCGGTGGACGGCCCCAGCCCCAAAAACTGGCTGGGGGGGGAGCCAATTCCACAGCGGCGGAGAAGATTACAGGCTAGCTAACCACTTGCTGCCGCAAGCAGTTCTCCCCTCTCCCGCTTGCGGGGGCAGGGCTGTTTCATTCGAGGAAACTGAGGAGTGAGTGGATGTCGTGGGCAAAGGAACGGAAGGCTGCGGTGAGGGAGCGGAAGCCTTTGCGGCGGTAGAGGGTGAGGGCGATGTTGCGAAGGAGGGCGAGGTTCTGGG
>DASRQW010000030.1 GCA_035696245.1 Longimicrobiaceae bacterium
TCGCTGCGGTACATCTGCCGGCGCTTGCGGCTGTCGTCGGTGATGAACTCCGGGTTCATCTCCGGGATACCGAGGAACTCGGAGAGGTCCGCCGCGTCCACCACGCGCACCTGCGGCACCATGAACTGCACCTCTTCGCGCTCGAAGGGCTGGTCGTCCACGAACACGAAGGTGTCGATGCCGATGTTGAGCGCCTTGGCGATGGCTTCGACGTTCTGGCCCTTGGCGCTCCAGTTGATCTGCGGGTGCAGGAAGAACTCGGCGATGCCCAGTGCCTCCAGGCGCGCCATCGCCCGGTCATGATCGTTCTTGCTCGCGACGCTCTGCAGGATGCCGCGCTCGTCCAGCGTGCGGATGATGTCCAGCACGCCCGGCCGCAGCTCCACGTGCTCGTCCTCGAGCAGGATGCCGTCCCACACCGTGTGGTCTAGGTCCCACACGACGCACTTCACGCCCTTGGGCTTCTTCGCCTTCTCGTCCTTCACCACCGGGATGCCGCCCACCTCCACCGCCGCCGTCCCGGTCCCGCTATCCGTGCTGTCCATGTTCCGCTCTCGCGATGGTTCGTAGGTGTTGGTGCGCGTGGGGTGAGCTCTTCGCTGCCGGAAGGTGCCCCCTCCCCCGGCCCCTCCCCCGCAAGCGGGAGAGGGGAGACCAAAACTGTGGGCCGGAAGGCCGGGGACGGGCTGATAGATCAGTGGACACGGAGGAGAAACGGCGTCCCCGCTCGGTCAGATCGTCAGCAGCTCGGGTCGACGACGCTCAGCTTCCAGCGCCGCGCCGGACGCTCGATCCGCAAACGCTCTATCCGACGCCAACCCTCCCCGCCCGCCTCGAACAAGCTCCCCTCCCCCACGCAGTTTGGGGGGAGGGGCTGGGGGAGGGGGCTACCTTCAGCCCGCCTCTAACCCTAAACCGCAGCCGCCGTCTTGCGGTCCACCAGCGCGGAGATCGCGTCGATGGTGCGGAAATTGTCCAGCTCTAGGTCGTCGTTCTCGATGGCCACGCCGAACTCGGTCTCCACGAACTGCACGAGCTGCATGGCGAACATCGAGTTCACGTAGCCGCTGGCGAAGATGTCCTCGTCGTCCGTGAGCTGGTGGTCGCGGAAGAAGCGGGTCAGGAAGGCGCGGATCTTGTCCTTGTTCATCGATCTATGCTCTCGGTGTGCGGTGGATGGGTGTGCGTTGATTCGGGAGACGGCGGCCCGTGCCGTCTCCCGCCGGCGGCGCTCAGAGAAGCTCCAGCGCCTCTTCCTCGGTCAGCGACTCCAGCTCGGCGATGATCGCGTCCTCGATCAGCACGGCGAAGCGCGCGATGGTGGGCGCCTCGAAGATCGCCTTCAGCGGCAGCTCGAGCTGGAACATCTCGCGCACGCGGGAGATGATCTGCGTGGCGAGCAGCGAGTGCCCGCCCAGCCCGAAGAAGTCGTCGTGGATCCCGATCCGGTCGATGCCCAGCAGCTCCTGCCACATGGCCGCCAGGCGCTCTTCCGTCTCGTTCGTGGGCGCGAAGTACTCCACGTCCAGGTCCGGCCGCGCGTAGCCGCCGCCTTCCCCGCCCTTGCGGACGGGCGCCGCGGCTTCGGACACGCGCAGGTTCAGGTCGCCGGTGCTGACGAGCACCTGCGCCTCGCCGGGCACCGTGAGCGCCGCGTCGAGCGCGCGGCCCGTCTCCTCGTCGCCCAGGAAGTAGTCGCCCAGCCCGTCCCCCGGCTCGCCCCAGCGGTCCCACGCCACGCTCGTCCAGGCCTGCGCGTGCGTCTGGTTGTGCCGGTGCGCGTACGCGTCGGTGAGCGCGTTGAGCGCCGCGACGCGGACGATGCCCACGCCGCCCGTCACCGCCGCCAGCGACGAGTCCAGGATGCAGAAGTCCAGCGTGCGCGACTCCAGCGCGCGCTCCATCACGTCCAGCTCGCGGGTCACGCGCTCCACCTCGGCCGCCCATGTCCCCGCCTTGGTCTCGCCGATGCCGGCGAAGTCGATCACCGCGTGCAGCGCGGTGGAGTGCAGCACGCCGTGCACGGCGCCGAAGCGCGCCTCGGCCGCGGCCAGGCCCTCCTCCACCTCGTCGGGCCGCGCGCTGTCGACCGGCAGGATCAGCACCTCGCTGCCCTCGGCCTCGAAGGCGCGCACCAGCTCGATCTGCTGGCGCATGGGGTCGCTCTCGGGCCGCGCGGCGACCACGTTGTCCCACGCGCCGCGGCCGGGGAACGCGCGCTCGAAGATGACCAGGCGCGCCTTGGCCGCGTTCACCAGGTGCGTGGCGAACAGCGCCCCTCGGCCGTTCAGGCCGTTGGTGAGCACGTACACGCCGCCCTCGCGCAGCGCCGACTTCGCGCCCGGCCGCACCTGCTCGAAGCCGCGCACCCAGCGCCGCCGCCCGCGGTACGCCACGGCGAAGTCGGAAGATGTGGAGCGCACCTCGTCCACGATCTGCCGCGCCAGCGTCTCCTCGTCCGGCCCCCCATCTCCCGGCAGCGCAACATCTACCGTGCGGACGGCGATGTTCGGGTGCTCCTGCGCGACGGCCAGGCAGCCGGCCAGCAGCGTCGCCTTGCCGGGCTCGATCGTCTCCGACCCCGTCACCTCGTGCACGCCGCTGCTCACCGCGACCACGCGCATCTGCATCTCGCGGTTGCGGCCCAGCGCGTCGGCCAGGAGCAGCAGGCTCACGTAGCCGCGCGCCTGCAACGCCCCGTCTGCCGCGAGCGTCCACGCGTGGACCACGTTGACCGGCCCGTCGGTGTCCGGCAGCGAGTCCACCAGCACGCGCAGGTCGTCGCGGCTGTCCGGGCGGGCGCTGTACCCGTCGGCCGTGCGCGCGAACCCGTCGCCCACGGTCACGACGATCATCTCCTTCGCCTCCGCCTTCAGCCCTGCCACGACGCGGGCTGCGAGGGCGGAGTCGTCCACAAGGACGATCCACTGCTCGGGCTGGGCCGCGGGGGCGAGCGAGGCGGCGGACGAGCGGCGCCAGGTGGGCACGTACAGCCACTCCGCCGCGTTCGTCTTCTTCCCGCGGCTGGGGGCGAGCGCCATCTGCGCCTCGTCGGGCGCCTCCACCCAGTAGCGCTGGCGCTCCCACGGGTAGGTCGGCAGGGCGATGCGGCGCCGATCCTCGCCCGCCCACAGCGCGGACCAGTCCGGCGTCACGCCCGCCACCCACAGGCGGCCCAGCGCGCCCAGGAAGAACGCCTGGTCTGCCTGGCGGTCGTACGGGTAGCGGATGGAGGGGACGATGGCGACGCCCGACTCGCCCTCGGCCGCAGGGCGCTGGCGGACGAAGGTGCTCAGCGTCTGCCCGGGACCGCACTCCAGCAGCACGCGTCCGGGCTCGCGCAGCAGCTCCGCCACGCCCTGCTCGAAGCGCACGGTCTCGCGCAGGTGGCGGCCCCAGTACTCCGGGTCGGTCGCCTGCTCGGCCGTGATCCACGTGCCGGTCACGTTGGAGACGAACGCGACCTTCGGCGCGGAGAGCTTCATCTTCCGAACGCGGTCCACGAACGGCGCCACCACCGGCTGCATCATCGGCGAGTGGAAGGCGTGCGTGGTGGCCAGGCGCCTCGCGACGTGGCCGGCGGACGACAGCTTCTCCTCCAGCGCAGCGATCGCATCCTCCGGCCCGGCGACCACGCAGAGCGACGGCGCGTTCACCGTCGCGATCGCCACGTCAGGCGTCAGGAACGGCCGGACGGCTTCGGGAGATGCGGAGACGGCCAGCATCGCCCCGCCGGGGAGCTGCTGGATCATCTTCGCGCGCTCGGCCACCAGGGCCAGCGCGTCCTCGAGCGAGAAGACGCCGGCGATGCACGCGGCCGTGTACTCGCCCAGCGAGTGGCCGATCACCGCCTGCGGGCGGATGCCCGTCTCCATCCACAGCTGCGCAAGCGCGTAGGAGACCGCGAAGACGGCGGGCTGCGCGACCTCGGTGCGGTTAAGGCGCTCGGTGTTCGCGTCCGGCCCGCCCGCGTCGCGGCCCAGCATGCGCCGCATGTCGAATCCGGAGGATGCGGACGGCGCCCCGGGCTCGGCCGGGGCGTCGCCGGGGTAGAGCACCTCGCGCAGGTCGAAGCCCAGGTGCGGCTTCAGGATCTCGGCACAGCGGTCCATCTCCCGGCGGAACACCGGCTCGCGCTCGTACAGGCCGCGGCTCATGTTCACGTAGTGGTCGCCCAGGCCGGGGAACATGAACGCGACGGAGCGGTGGCCCGCCTCGGCCACGCCGCTCACCACGCGGTCCGGCGTCTTTGCCGACAGCACGGCCGACGCGTCCTCGCCCTCGTGGAGCACGACCATGCGCCGCGCGGGGAAGGCGCGCCGCCCCATCTGGAGCGTGTGCGCCACGTCGGCCAGCTTCTGCTCCGGGTGCTCGCGGAGGTGGTCGGCGAGCCGCTTCGTCGCCTCGTCCAGCGCCGCGCCGCTGCGGGCGGAGATGGGGACGAGTTGCCAGGGGCGCGACGGGCCGGACTGCTTCGCGGCCGGGGCCTCCTCGAGCACGATGTGGCAGTTCGTGCCGCCGATGCCGAACGACGACACGCCCGCGCGCCGCGGCACGCCGGGCGCCGTCTTCCACTCCTTCAGCTCGCCGCTCACGAAGAACGGGGACGAGGCGAAGTCGATCTTGGGATTCGGCGACTCGAAGTGCACCGTGGGCGGAAGCTCGCGGTGCTCCAGCGCCAGCACGGCCTTGATGAAGCCGGCGATGCCCGCCGCCGTGTCCAGGTGGCCGATGTTGGTCTTGACCGAGCCCACCGTGCAGAACTGCTTGCGGTCGGTGGATGCGCGGAACGCCTTGGTGAGCGCCGCGATCTCGATGGGGTCGCCCAGCTCCGTGCCCGTGCCGTGCGCCTCGATGTACCCGATGGTCTCCGGCTCCACGCCCGCCACGGCCAGCGCCTCGCCGATCACGGCGGCCTGGCCCTCCACGCTGGGCGCGGTGTAGGCGACCTTCACCGAGCCGTCGTTGTTGATGGCCGAGCCCTTGACGACGGCGTGGATGGTGTCGCCGTCGCGAAGCGCGTCTTCCAGCCGCTTGAGGACGACCACGCCCGCGCCACTGCCCGCCTGCGCCCCGGCCGACTTCGCGTCGAACGCGCGGCAGTGGCCATCGGGCGAGAGGATGCCGCCGTGCGCCCACAGGTAGCCGGTGGTCTGCGGAACGAGGACCGACGTGCCGCCGGCCATCGCCATGTCGCACTCCCCGTGCAGCAGCGCCTGGCACGCGAGGTGGACGGCCACGAGGGACGTCGAGCAGCCGGTCTGCACGCTGAGGCTCGGGCCGCGGAGGTCCAGCTTATACGAGACGCGGGTGGAGAGGAAGTCCTTGCCGCTCCCGACGACGAGCTGGAACTCGCCGACGCTGCCGGCCAGCTCGGGGTTGCCGCGCACGTGGCGCTCGGTGTAGCCGCTGCTCCCCGCGCCGGCGTACACGCCCACGTTGCCTTCGATGCGCGACGGCTCGTAGCCCGCGCTCTCCAGCGCCTCCCAGGCGCACTCCAGGAAGAGGCGGTGCCCCGGCTCCAGCACCTCGGCCTCGCGGGGGCTGTAGCCGAAGAAGCCCGCGTCGAAGCTCTCCACGTCGCGCAGGGCGCCGATGCCCTTCACGTAGTCCGGGTGCTGCACCAGCTCGGCCGGTGTGCCCGCGGCCAGTAGCTGCTCGTCGCTGAAGAAGGAGATCGACTCCACTCCCCCGCGCACGTTCTTCCAGAAGGAGTCCACGTCGTCGGCGCCGGGGAACCGCCCCGCCATTCCGACCACCGCCACGTCGGGATCGCCGCCGTGCTCCATATCCATCACGTCGCTCATTCCTCAGTGCTCCTTGGAGTGATCCACAACCTGCCGTAATTCGCCAGCGCCACCGTTCCGAGCCCAAGCTCAGGAAGATGGCGAGCCGCACCCGCTTGCACACACTCGTCTAGCGCCAAGATCGACACGCAGAATGCCACCGGCGGGGGTGGGGAGATCGGTTGGGGCCGTGAGAGGGCCCTCACCCGGCTCGTAAAACTCGCCTGCCCTCCTCCGCAAGCGGGGGAAGGTACGGCGGTGGAGCATGCTGCGGGCTCCATGCTCTACGAACGGCCTCCTCGCGTCCGGCGCGCCGGCGACTCGCGGTGCGCGCTGCGGGGGGGGCGGGTCGAGCCACCTCCGAAGCGCCGAAAAGCTCCCGGCCGGTAGGCGCCGACCTGCGTGTCGGACCGCAGCGCGGCCGCACTCACCGCATCCGCCTCGCACCGATGGTGCGGCAGCAGCCCGCGCAGGCGGGCTTCGCGCCGTCGTAGCCCGCGGCTTCAGCCGCCAGGGCGCTACGGCCGCGACACCTCTTCCGCCGCGCCGGGATGCCCCCTCCCGCTCGCTTAGGCTCGCACCCTCCCCCGCAAGCGGGAGAGGGTTGGGGCTCCTTCGCGCACCCGAAGCTACCCGCGCGAAGAAGCACCGG
>DASRQW010000031.1 GCA_035696245.1 Longimicrobiaceae bacterium
GCGAAGAGCTTCAGCGCGACCGGGATCCGCCGGCCAACCAGCCCCACCTCCAGCGCGCCGTAGGAGCGTCAGGTGATGTCGTCCAGTATCCACGGCGGCAGCCCATGCTCGAGCTGGGCGCCGATCTCCGCGTTCATCCAATCCGCAGGCAAGCCGAAGTCGCGCGCGACCGTCCGGATCGCGTGCCGGAGCGCGGGCGGGAACGGCTCCGCCTGCGAAAGCTCCAAGCCGCCAGCCTCGTTGCGGTATGCACGCGCGATCACGTCCACGTCACTCGTGCTGCGGCGCACCAGGCCGAGCAGGTTCAACGTGGCCCCTCCAACCACGACCACGCAGATTCGCTCCTCTTCCACAGCGAGGAGATCCCCTACTGCGTTCAGCGCGTCCTCGATCGGCAGGTTGCGCATACAGGATGTAGGCAGATGTGAGAAGATAATCTTCCTTTTTAGGGAAGATAATCTTCCCTTTCGGCGGGGGCAACGATCTCTGTTGAACTTGCGAGCTTCACCGTCAGTGATATTGGCGACGAGCAGCGTTGAAGCGGGGGCTTCGCGGTGTTAAATTCCGGCAGCGCAAGAGCTACCGGCGCGCGGCGCCCGCCTGCCGCGGGCGCGACCCGGAAGAACTTCAGGACACTAGATGAGCAACCTGCACGACGAGGTCCGCCGCCGGCGGACCTTTGCCATTATCAGCCACCCCGACGCGGGGAAGACCACGCTCACCGAGAAGCTGCTTCTCTACGGCGGGGCCATCCACCTGGCGGGGAGCGTAAAGGCACGCCGCACGGCCCGCCACGCCACCTCCGACTGGATGCAGATGGAGCAGGAGCGCGGCATCTCCGTGACCTCCAGCGTGCTCCAGTTCGAGTACCAGGGGCGCGCCATCAACCTGCTGGACACGCCTGGCCACCAGGACTTCTCCGAAGACACGTACCGCACCCTCATGGCCGCCGACAGCGCCGTGATGCTGCTCGACAACCGCAAGGGCGTCGAGGAGCAGACGCGCAAGCTGTTCGAGGTGTGCCGGCTGCGGAAGACGCCCGTGTTCACCTTCGTGAACAAGTGCGACCGGCCCGGCGCCGACCCGCTCCAGCTCCTGGACGACGTGGAGCGCGAGCTGGGCATGCGCTGCTACCCGGTCATGTGGCCCATCACGGCGGGCGACAAGTTCCTGGGCGTGTACGACCGCGCCGAGCGCCGCATCTACCTCTTCGACCGCGGCGAGGACCACGGGCAGACGCGCGCCGGCTCGCGCATCGGCAGCCTGGACGATCCGGGCGTGCGGGAGATGCTGGGCGAGCAGGCGCACGACCAGCTCATGAACGACATCGAGCTGCTGGACATGGCGGGCTCGGAGTTCAGCCGCGAGGAGTTCCTGGCGGGCGAGGTCTCTCCCACCTTCTTCGGCAGCGCGCTCACCAACTTCGGCGTGGAGCCCTTCCTCCAGACGTTCCTGGAGCTGGCCCCCTCGCCCACGCCGCGGCAGTCCAGCGAAGGCCTGGTGGAGCCCGAGGACCCGGCGTTCACGGGCTTCGTGTTCAAGATCCAGGCGAACATGGACCCCAAGCACCGCGACCGCATCGCCTTCGTGCGCGTGTGCTCCGGGCGTTTCGAGGCGAACATGCAGGTCAGGCACGTGCGCACAGGCAAGCCTCTCCGGCTGGCCGCGCCCACGCAGTTCCTGGCACGCGAGCGCACGCACATCGAAGAGGCGTGGGCGGGCGACGTGATCGGCATCCACGACCGCGGAAACCTGCGCATCGGCGACACGCTTTCGGCCAACGGGGAGCTGGAGTTCCAGGGGATCCCGCGGTTCTCGCCGGAGCACTTCGCCCGCATCTTCATCGCCGATCCCATGCGCCGCAAGCAGCTGGACGTGGGCCTCCAGCAGCTCTCGGAAGAGGGCGCGGCGCAGGTCTTCTACACCGAGTCGCTCACAGGCCCCTCGCCCATCGTGGGCGCCGTGGGCCGCCTCCAGTTCGACGTGCTGCTGCACCGGCTGGAGCACGAGTACGGCGTGCCGGCGCGCCTGGAGCCCATGTCGTTCCGCTTCGCGCGCTGGGTCGAGGGCCCCCTCGCCGAGGTGGAGCGCGTCGCCACCGGCGGCTACGGCCGCGCCCTCGTGTACGACTCCAAGCACAAGCCGCTGATCCTGTTCGACAGCGAGTGGACGATGAAGACCACCATCGACCGCGAGAAGGACCTCGCCTTCCACGACGTCGCCCCGTAGCCACCAGCCGCCCTTCATCGCCGCAGCGTAACGGGCGATGGGCGTCAGTGGATGAGCAGCGTTCGGTAGATGGACAGCGTTCGGTAGATGGAGAGCGTCCGGTGGATGGACGACGTTCGGCAGATGCGGGACGGCCCCATCGCCCGCCGCGCATCTGCCGACAGTCCCACAGCCCGGCGTCCACCGCCGATGTGCGGCATCGAAACGTACGGAATGACGAAGCAGCGCGTCCCCAGACCGGGGCGCGCTGCTTCGTTTATCTGCATCGTCCGCCCGCCGATCTTGCGGTGGCGGAGGTGACGCTACGGCGCGGTCACGGGCACTCGCAGAGGTCCTGGAAGCCGGTGGCGCACGTCTCGTAGCAGGTGTCCGCCGTGTGGCCGCACCCGCACGATGCGGTGCCGCAGCCGCCCTGGCACGATGCGTCGCACGACACCTGGGTCTCGCAGGTACAAAGATCCTCGAAACAGGTGGAGTCGTTCGTGTTCACCTGCCCGAACACCGTGCCGTCCCGCCGCCGCAGCGCCGCGGACGTGGTATCGAACGACTCCACCTCCAGCGCCGACAGGTCCAGGTGGATCTTGCTTCTCATGGCCGTTCTCCTTGGGCGTCGATGGGTGCGGTCACGGGCACGAGCACATGATCTGGAAGCCGGTGGCGCACGTCTCCACGCGCGTGTCCGGGCCGCCGGTGCCGCAGCCGTTCGTTCCGCAGCCGCACGAGGCGGTACCGCCGCAGCCGCCTTGGCACGACGCGTCGCACGTGCCGTTGTCCGACTCGCACGTACACATGATCTGGAAGCACGTCGACTCGCCGTCGGTGTACGCCTGGCCGAAAACCGTTCCCTGGCGCCTCCGCAGCAGCGGCGAAGTGGTGTCGAACGACTCCACCTCCAGCGACGTCAGGTCGAGCTGGATCTTGCCCTTCATCGTCCACCTCCATCCGGTTGGGGATTCGTGGTCACTGCAGGCACTCGCAGACACGCTGGAAGCCGGTGGCGCACGTCACGAAGTTCGTGTTCTGGGTGGTCCCGCCCCCGCCGCAGCCGCACGTGTCCGAGCCGCACCCGCCGTGGCACGACGCGTCGCACGTCCCGTTGTCAGACGCGCAGGTGCAGATGCGCTGGAAGCAGGTGGAGTCGCCGCCGGTGTACGCCTGGCCGAGCACCGTGCCCTCGCTCTTCCGCAGCAGCGGAGAGGTGGTGTCGAACGACTCCACCGCCAGCCCCTCCGTGTCCAGCCTGATCTTGCGCAGCATACGGATCTCTCCTGTGGGAGTGGGTTGGAACGCCCAACGGACAATCGCTGCGGAAATCGTGCCACTTACGTCCCCAAGCGGGCTGTGCTCACTGCAGAATCAACTCGATCTCCATAGTGCAGATGAACATCGGGGCGGCATGATCCTTCGGCCGGATGCGATGTCGCTCGACTCGGGTCGAGGCGCCGGCGCGAGCGAGATGCGAAGGTGCGAGAGCGGCGGCAGCGTCCTTGCGACGGCAGGCCAGGGAGATGCGGGGCCGAGCGGCGCCGCGACGAACCACCGCGGGGGAGGAGGCGGAGCTGCGGGACCTGACGATCGGGATCGACGAGGCGCCGCCGCTGCCCATGCAGATGGGGGACCCGGAGCGGGGCAACTTCCGCGGGCTGGAGGTGGACCTGCTGAACGAGGTGGCGCGGCGGCTGGACGCGAAGCTCCGCTACCGCCGCGCGCCGTGGAGCACCATCGTGGACGCGCTGGACGCGGGCCGCATCGACGCCGTGTGCAGCGCCGCCACGCGCACCGACGAGCGCTGCCGCGTGGCCGAGTTCACGGATGCGTACCTGAACGTGTGCCTGGCCGTGGTCACGCGCGACGGTGCGGCGGCGGACCCGTCGCTCGCCGGCCTGCGCGTGGGCGTGCGGACGGAGACGACCGCTGCCGCGTACGTGCAGGCCAGCGCCGCCCCCGCATCGGTGCGCGAGGACGAGTCGAACGACGTCCTGTACGACGCCCTCCGCCGCGGTGAGCTGGACGCGCTGGTGGACGACTCGCCCATCGCGTCGTGGTTCTCGCAGCACGTGCCGGGGCTGCGGCTTGCGGCGACGATCTCCGGCACGGGCGCCGGCTACGCGATCATGGTGCGCAAGGGCAACACGGCCCTCCGCGACGAGCTGAACGCCACCCTCGCCGCGATGCGGGAAGACGGCACGCTGGAGCGCCTCCGCACCCGCTGGATGGGCATGGGCCCCAACCCGTGCGACGGCTGACCGGCGACGCCGGATGGCCCGCATCGACCGCTCGTCCTCGCCTCCTCCGTATCCTCCGTCCCAGCATCCGCCTGTTTGACGAGGATCGGCGCGCGCCGCAGTCGACCAGCCGCCGCGCGCGCATCTCCCGGCGACGCCGGACCCGGAGCCATCTACCGAAATTCGCCGCAGGCAGCGAACCGCGTGCTTTTCCGCGGCGGATGGGTTATCGTCTCCCGCCACTCCGTCGCGCCCCCATCGTCCGGAGCGTGTCTGCCGCGAGCCGCGCATTCGCAGATGTGCGTCCGATCCCGTCATCTACCCGATCCTCCATATACATATGCGCCGCCACTCCAGCTTTCTCGCCACCTTGCTCCTCCTGGGCGCCTGTCACTCCGGGTACAACTACCCGCTCGCATCGGGCCCGCGGTTCACGGGTGAGCCGCGGGTCGCGCGGGCGGCGGGGAGCCCCGACACGCTACGGATCGCGTCGTTCAACCTGGAGTTCGCGCTGCACGTGGACAGCGCGCTCGCGACGATCCGCGCGGAGCCGGCGCTGCGCGATGCCGACGTGCTGCTGCTCCAGGAGATGGACGAGGACGCGACCCGTCGCGTGGCCGAGGAGATGGGCATGCGCTGGGTGTACTACCCTGCGCTGTGGCACTACAAGACGCACCGCAACTTCGGCAACGCGGTGCTGTCGCGCTGGCCCATCGTGGACGACGGCAAGATCCTGCTGCCGCACTTCGGCCTCGTAGGGCACACGCGGCGGGTGGCGGCGGCAGCGACGATCCGTGTGGGCGAGCGGGAGGTGCGCGTGTACTCGGTGCACCTGGGCACCATGGTGAACGAGGGCCCCGCCGCGCGCCGCGACCAGCTCAACGCCGTGCTCGCCGATGCCGCGCGCTTTCCGCACGTGGTGATCGGCGGGGACATGAACGCGCACGGCGTGGGGCGCGCGGCCACCGCGGCCGGCTACGCCTGGCCGACCGAGAACGGGCCGAGGACCACCAAGTTCGGCCGCTTCGACCACGTATTCCTCAAGGGCATCGCGAGCCCCGCATCCACTGCCGCCGGCACCATCCTGGACGTGCACGGCGCCAGCGACCACCTCGCCGTCTGGACGGTCGGCCTCCTCCGCTGACCGTCGCGGGATCGGCCGCGCCCTGCTGCGGACGTCGTCGCGACATCTCCCGCATCTCCAGCCTCGCAATCTCGCATCTCCCCGGGAAGCAATCTCCCGCATCTTCCGAGAAGGCGTCGATCCGGTGCGGGTAATCGCGTGATGCGGCGGATTGCTGGGACGGCTCGGGAGATGAACGGCGGCGCGGGAGATATGATCGAACGCGCCGGGACGGCTGGCGGACCAGGTGCTTGACAGAGAACGCGTTGCGCTTCATCGTCTTCCGCACACCCCAGCCTCTGCCGTTCGCACCGCGCGCCGCCTGGCGCTCCTCCGTTCCCGCCCGATCGTCGCTCCCATGCTCAAGTCATCGCTGGATTCGAAGCAGGCGTACCCGTGGCGCGTCGTCGCCCTCATCTTCGGCGGCGCTCTGGTGGTGCTGGTGCCCGCGATGGGGCTCGCGCAGCTCCCCAACCTGAACGACGCGGTGCTGATGACCGCCATCTTCGCGTCGCTCGGGGTGTACATCGGCATCATCCTCCTCGGTATCAAACACTGGGCGACGGAGGCGGTGCGGTACGAGCTGGACGAGCGCGGCCTGGCGGTGGTGCGCTGGCGGCGCGGGCGGGAGATGCGCGAGCAGCTGCCGTGGAGCGAGATCCGCGAGTACGTGGTGGACTCCCTCGCCGCGGCGGGCAGCAACCGCTACCTGACCGTCACGCGCGCGCGGGGCAAGCCCGTCCGCATCGTCGAGGGCAACAAGCCGGCGGAGAAGAACGCGTTCGACGTGTTCTGCGACCACTTCCTGGACGCGGTGGCCGAGCGCCAGGCCACGGCGCCGGCAGCCGCCGCCATCCACGAGGGCGTCTCGTTCTACGACAAGCCCGTCGCGCTGGCGCTCGGCGTGCTGCTGCTGGCGACGATGGTGATCCTGGCAGGCGTGGCGCTGTTCGTACCCGGCAAGGACACGCTCCTCATCCAGGCACGCGTGCTGTGGATGGGCGCGCTCGCGGCGCCGTTCATCTACCGCACCGTCTTCCGCCGGAAGCTCGCGAAGCGCGCCGCGGCCTGACCGCCGGACACCGCCTCGCCGGCGGAACCACGAAGACGAGAAATGGACGAAGGGCGGCTGCCGACAACCCGGTAGCCGCCCTTCGCACGTCATCCCCTCCGCCGCATCAGCGCGGGGCGATGCGGCCCGTCATGTTGGGATGGAAGGCGCACTTGTACCCGGCCGTGTCGCCATCCGTCACCACGTGCCGCCACGTCCCGCCGGGAGCGATGGCACCCGAGTCCCAGCTCCCGTCCAGCTCCGTGGCCGAGTGCGGAACCAGGTCGCGGTTCGTCCACACCACCGTGTCGCCCGGCGCGGCGTTCGCGGTCGCCGGCGCGAAGACGAAGCCGGTGATCTGCACCGCGACCGCGCGTGGCTTGGGTGCGGGCGTGCAGCCCGCCGCGAGCGCCAGCGCGGCGCCGGAGAGCCACCGCCGCGCTGGCTTCCCGCTCAGGGCGATCACGCCGCCGGGAGCGATGCCTGGAGCGTCTTCGCGTGCTCCAGGTGGTTCGCCACGGCGGGGCGCGTGTCCTGGAGCAGCTTCTTCAGCTCGGCGTTCTGGGCAGACGGGATGAGCGTCTTGTCGATGGCGTCCAGCACCTGCTGGTGGTACGCCACCTCGTTGTCCACGTACGCCTTGTTGAACGCGGCGCCGCTCAGGCCCTGCAGCGACGTGCGGTTGGCGCTGCCGCCGTCGGTGAGCGACTTGCTGGTGGGGTTCTCCTCGGGCGTCACGTTCAGCTTGGTGACCAGGTCGGTGGCCGCCTTGTTCACCGCGCCGTGGTCGGTGATCATCATCTGCGCGAACGCCTTCACCTGCGCGTTCTGCGACTTGCCCTTGGCGAGCTCTCCGGCCTTGATGTCCACGTCGTTGGCGGCCACCACGATGGCGGCGATCTGCGGGTCCGTCACGGCCGGGGCGGCAGGCGCGGCCGTCGCGGCCGAGTCGGTGCCGACGGCCGGCGCGGCGGGGGCCATGGCGGTGGTGTCGGGGGCGATCTGGTTCTCGCCGCCCGCGTCGTCCTTGCCCTTGCAGCCGGCGAAGGCGAAAACGGAGAGCGTGAGGGCGCATGCCGCGGGCGCGCTGCGGAAGCGGAAGGTCATGGGGTCTGCTCCGGTGTTGGATGGGTGCGTGAGCCTGCGAGACGTCGTGCACCGCTGTACGTCCGGCCCGGTCCGGGCGGATGCACGCAGCGGCCACACGGCACAAAGTAACTCGCTAGGATAATTTGTCAATGAAGTATTTGACAAATACTTTTCGGAGGGATGCCTAGGAAGTGTCGCGTGCGGAAGGGGGCCCCCTCCCCCAGCCCCTCCCCGC